>CP031588.1 GCA_003217735.2 Marinibacterium anthonyi
ATGGCCTTCATCCAAGCCACCGCCCCTGATGGGGAGCGGTATCGTGGTTTGTTGTCCGCGGACAACGGCCTGCCCGACCGGCATGTGCTGGTCGATACCATTCGCAATGCCGCCCCCCGGCTGGGACTTCGCGCGCCCGTCATCGCGACGCTTGACGCGATGCTGTCGTGCCTGCCGCCCAGGCGGTCGCATCACACGGTCTTTGCCTCGAACGCCACGCTGACCTTTCGGCGCAACGGGATCACCGACCGGACATTGCGGCGCCACGTGGCCCTGCTGCAGGAGGCCGGCCTGCTGCGGCGGCACGACAGTCCGAACGGCAAGCGCTACACCCGGCACAGCGCCGTCGAAGGCCGCGCCCTGCGCTTCGGCTTCGACCTGTCGCCCTTGTTCGACCGCCTGCACGAGATCGCATCGATGGCCGCCCAGACCCTGCGCGAGCAGGAGCGGATCGCCTATCTGCGCTGCAAGGTCCGGGCGATCACCGGGGAAATGCTGCGCCTTGATCCGCAAGACGAGGGTGCCCTGGCCGCCCGCACGGCGCTGCGTCGGAAACTGTCGCTTGAGCAGGTTCAGGATCTGCTTGCCTGCCTGCCCGACAAGGTCACCAAGGCGGAAGGATCGGCCACCGAGGATGACCACACCCCAGAGAGAATGTCCGCCAGCGACGGCCAGAATGTCCGCCACCATCATAGATCAAATAAAGAACATACTGATAAGGAAAGCGCCCAGCCTGTGGAACAAGTCACGAAACCTGCCAAGGTGACGGTGCCCCAACTTCTGGCCAGTTGCCCCCAGGCTGCGGAATTTTCGCTGAGAGCCATCGAAACGGTAGGAGATGTCATCCAGCATGCCCGAACCCTGGCACCCATGCTGGGGATACGCGACAGCGACGTCATCGCGGCTCAACGGCGGTTCGGGCCTTACGGGGTGGCGTTGACGATCTGGGCGATTGTCGAATTCCACGATCGGATCAAGGTGGTCGGGGCGTATTTCCGGGCGCTCACCACGGGGGCGAAAAGCGCCGGGTTCGATCCGGGACAGCTGGTCCGGCGGCTTGGCGCGGGTCGCCAATGTACGGCCTGAGACGTTGAATTGTCCGCGGACAATCTTGCGAAGGGCAGGGGGCCTGGCACTTCGGCTTTGCGTCGGGCCTGCCTTCGGATAGTCTGGGTGAAACAATTATGCGCCTGATTGCCGACGTCAGGTCGCATGAGGCGCGGACAGCCTGACATCGCGTATCCAAATTTGGCCAGAACCTGATACACAAACCGCCCCGTTTTATCCTGCCTCATCATGTCCAATAAGTTTGAACCATCGGGCCTGCACGGACCCCGCGGGTGGCGTCTCATCTGTCGTCGTGACCGGGTGTACCCGCCTGCCCTGCGGGACTCGGTCCGCGCCCCTTGCGAGGCCCGGTCATTGACCGCAATCATCGAAGAGTCGGTCGGACAGACGCCATGATGTCGCGTAACGGACATCCAGGGAGGCGACGATGGCCGACAAGACGTTGTTGTTTCACTCCGGGGTGCGCGACGCACTGCTCAAGGGCGCGCCCCCTGCGGCGGGAGCGTGATCCGCATGTCCGAACCATCGCCAAAGATCACGCCGATCATCCCCCGGGGAAACCAGCTGATCGCAGCGCGGCTGCAGGAATATTCCGACCTCCTGGCCGCCCAGGGCGAAGACGGCTTTCGCGTCAGGGCCTACGGCACCGCCGCGCACGAGATCGACACCCTGCCCACATCCGTCCGTGCCATCTTTGAAACCGGCGGGACCGCGGCGCTGGTCGACCTGCGCGGGTTCGGACGCGGGATTGCCGCGGCCAGCGCCGAGCTGCGGACAACCAGGCACCGGCGGCAGCTCGACCGGCTGAAGGGCAGCCTCACGCCCGAGGTGGTGTTTCGCACGATCCCCGGCATCGGCACGCAGATGGCCAGGCGGCTCGTCGATGTGCTGGAGGTTGAAACCCTCGAAGATCTCGAAACCGCGCTGCGCCTGGACAAGACCCCGGTGCCCCACTGCGCCCCGGGCAACCGCCTCGCGGAAAACGTGATGGACCCCGTTGATAGCCATCAATGTCCTGACGCCGCATCGATGCGATCGTCCTGCACCCCTATTCGAAGGAGCCGAGACATGGACGTCTCTGAAGCGATGCATGTTCACGCCGACTGGGCCAGCGCCGATACCCCCGTCAGTGAAATCGCGATCATGATGATGAAGGATGACATCGGCGCCATACCCGTCGGCAAGGACGACAGGCTGATCGGCATGATCACGGACCGCGACATCGCGCTGCGGGTCGTCGCGGCGGGGCTGGATCCGAAAAAAACCACGGCCGAGCAGGTCATGACCAGGGGGATCGTCTTCTGCCGCACCTCGGAAACGCTCGAAGACGCCATCCACCTGATGGATCAGAAGAAGATCCGGCGGCTGCCGGTGCTCGACAAGGACAAGCGGCTGGTGGGCATGCTCAGCCTGGGCGATATCGCACATTCGACCAACCGCGAGCTGTCCGGCGAACTGCTGCACGCCATCGCCGATCACCATAAATGAACCAGCTCCGCGCGCCCCGACACCGCCGGTGACAAGACAAAGCCGGTTTCGCCGGGATCCGGGGGCAGCCGGGTCTCACGCTCACTTAAACCTTGCAATTCCTCCATCACGTGGAATATTTGCAAGGTATGTACACCAGAACCACCATAAACGCCGTCCTGCCCGCCCTAGACCAGCAGGCCGCCGTCGTCCTCCTTGGTCCGCGTCAGGTCGGCAAGACCACCCTCGCCCTCGACATCGCCAAAGAACGCCCGTCGGTCTATCTGGACCTCGAGCGCGAGGCGGACCGCCAGGTTCTGGCCGAACCCGATCTCTATCTCGACGAACAGGCCGGCCGGCTGGTCATCCTCGACGAAGTCCAGCAAATGCCGGGCCTCTTCAAGACCCTGCGCGGACAGATCGACCGGCGCAGGCGCCAGGGGTTCCGTACCGGGCAGTTCCTGCTGCTTGGCTCGGCGTCGAATGTTCTTCTCCACCAATCGGCCGAATCCCTGGCCGGCCGGGTACGCTATATCGAAATGCCGCCTCTGCTTCTGGACGAGGTCGGACAGGATGGGTTGAACGATCTCTGGCTGCGCGGCGGCTTTCCCGACAGTTTCCAGGCCGAAAGCGATCGCGCCAGCATGGCGTGGCGCGAAGACTTCATGCGCACCTATCTCGAACGCGACATCCCTGCCCTCGGCCCCCGCATTCCCGCAACGACGCTGCGCCGGTTCTGGACCATGCTGGCCCATGCGCAGGGCGGGCTTCTGAACGCCGCCATGCTCGCCAAAAGCCTTGGCGTCTCGGGGCAGACCGTGGGCCGCTACCTCGACCTGCTCGTCGACCTCATGCTGGTCCGCCGCCTGCCCCCCTGGCACGAAAACGCCGGCAAACGCCTGGTCAAATCGCCCAAGGTCTATGTCCGCGACAGCGGCCTGGTGCATGCCCTGCTTGGCCTCGGCACGCTGGAAACCCTTCTCGGCCATCCCGTCGTCGGCGGCAGCTGGGAAGGCCTGTGCATCGAAACCCTGATCGCCGCGGCCCCTGCCGGAACCGAAGCCTTCTTCTATCGCACCTCCGCCGGGGCCGAACTGGACCTTGTCCTGCGCATCCCCGGCCACGGCATCTGGGCGATCGAGGTCAAGCGCACGACCGCCCCCAAGGTGTCGCGCGGCTTCCACCTTGCGGTCGACGACATCCAGGCCGACCACCGGATCCTGGTGTACGCGGGCGACCGCGAGGTCCCACTGCGCGACGGGCTGCGCGCGATCCCCCTGGCGGCGGCCATCGCACGGCTGCGCGGGCTCTGACACTTGCTCACCCTGGATTGCCAATTGGCAATATCAAGGAAACTGGTTCTTTTTCAGAGGCTTGCCTCAGATCGGATTGGCTTCGGCGTATTTCCGGAAGAAGGCAAGAAACGCGCGGTCCGGATCGGCGGGCTGCTCCAGGTTCGCCGACCAGCTGCGCCATTCCCCTTCCACGAAATAGATATCGTATCCCGGGTGGCGCAACCGCGCGGTTTCATAGGTCGTGGTCTGCAACGCCGGCCCCTTCCGGTCCAGCCAGGCCGGGCGCGTCCGCGCCCCCTGCCCTTGCGCGCCCGCCGGCACCGGCTCCTCGGCCGTCCCTTCGGCCCGCGCCCGGCGCCCGACCGACGCATACTGCAACGCGCGCTCCACCTTGCCCGTCGCCTCGCCATCCTTGCGCCACCAGCGCAATTCCACATGCGTCACGCTGCGCCCGGTCTTGATCGGATGGATCTCGACCATGTAATCCGACAGCGCCGACACCTCGGCCACCGCCGGATCAAGCGCACGCATCCGCAGGTTCGACCACGTGGTCAGCTTGCCCTTGGGCACCCCAAGCACGCCGCGCAACGCGTCCAGGCTGAACTTTTCGGACGACCGCCAGCGCAGGTTCCCGCGCTTCTGCACCATCTCGTAGAGCGTCAGCGCATATTTCGAACTCAGCGCGAACATCACCTCGCGCTGCAGCCGGGCGAACACCGTGGAATTCGAGATGATCTTGCGCAGGCGCGGCGGGATCTCGTATTCGAACAGACCGTCGGCGCGCGCCATCTCGACGTTGCCGCCCAGCAGCTGCGCCCGTTCCACCGCCGGCTGACCATCCCAAACCGCCTCGACCTTGACGATGGCCGACATCAGCCGCTCGATGCTTTCGCCCACCCGGTCGTTGGAATTGTGCGACCCGCGCAGGTCGGCCTTGGCAATGACATGCATCACCGGCTTGTCGATCGCATCCCAGGCGTTTTCCAGCAGCTGGTTGTAAATCCGCCGGTCGGTCAGCGTCAGCGGTGTCACTTCCACGAGGTCCACCAACTCCCCCGGTTTGACAAGGGAATCCTGGCTGGGACGCGCGTCCAGAGTGCGGTATCCTGTTTTCGGTTTGGCCATGGCCCTGCTCGGCGGCTACACGGTTCTCTTACTTTTGTAACGCGCCGCATGTAAGCTGACAAGCACCCCTGTCTCGGTCTGCCCCGGGGCGCCACCCGAAAAGTAAGTTTCGCGACTCGGGTCAGTTCAAATCAGGACTCCGATCCGCCTGCATTTCAAGGGAAAAAATGCCCCCCTGTCCAAGGCTTGCAAGGCCATCCCCAAAAGTAAGTCCAGGGCCACCCGGAAGGTAAGGAAAAGCCACCCGATCCGTAAGGACCACCATCCCCATCTGTAAGGGCAACCATCCCGATAAGTAACGGCATTCAGAAGTTTTGAAAATAAATCAACAGCTTGGGCCAGAAGAACACAAGAACTGAGAATCTAGAATGAAGGGGTTTTTCCTTCGGATTTTTGGGTTTTCGGGGGCCTCTGGCCAGCATCGGCGCCAAACTGCTACAATCCGGGTGTCGTGGCAGGCGTAGCGGCCATCCAATTCCGAACCCTGGCCCCATGTCCTTCATCTTCCGAAATCTGGGCAGCCATACCGCAACTTTCGGTTTTTTTCTTGCATCGCCCAAATATTCGCACTTGAGACAGATCACCGCCCCCTGCATTCTGAACCCAACATATCAAAGAGGCAGTCATGGCAGAACCCGAGGATTACCCGGTCACGCTCGACGAGATCGACCAGCTGGCGCTGCGCGCCGACACGGTCATCACCCGCCTGCGCGAACGGGTCTTCGCACCCGGCAGCCAGAAGCGGCTGGAACTGACCTTCAATGTCAGAACCGCGGCCGAGATGGTGGGCCGCACCGAAAAGGCGATCCGCGACGCCGAGGCGGACGGGCGATTGCCGGAGCCGAACAAGGATCCCGAAACCGGGCGGCGCCAGGGCTATTCGCTGGCCGAGGTGAACCGGATGCGCGAGGTCTTCGGTACACTGCCCCGGCGTGGCGAAAACGATCCGGCGACGGTGCTGGCGATCCAGAACTTCAAGGGCGGCGTCGGTAAATCGACCATGGTGGTGCACCTGGCGCAGTACCTGGCACTGAAGGGCTACCGGGTGTGTGTCATCGATTGCGACAGCCAGGGATCGACGACCTCGATCTTCGGGCTGAACCCGGACGTGGATGTCGACGAGGACGAGGACACGCTTTATCCGTTCTTCCGGCACGGCGGGCCGGCCAGCCTGCATTACGCGCTGCGGGCGACCTATTGGCCGGGGATCGCGATGATCCCGGCGAACCTGGGGCTTTACGACGCCGAATATGAATTCGCCGCGCGGATGCTGCAGGAACAAAGCTTTGTGCTGGACCGGTTGCGCCAGGGGGTGGAGACGATATCCGACCAGTTCGACGTGATCCTTCTGGATCCGCCGCCGGCGCTGGGGATGATCTCGCTGTCGGTGCTGCGCGCGGCGAATGCGCTGATCATCCCGGCGCCGCCGAACAATATCGATTTCGGATCGACCGCGCATTTCCTGAAAATGATGGGCGCGACGTTGAACGAACTGGCCGAACATGGCGGTGCTCGTGGTTATCATTTCGTAAAGATTCTTGCGACCAAGATGAATGATCAGAAGAGCGCGCATCTGGCGATCAAGCGGGTGATGGAGGCGGTCTTTCCGCACGACATGCTGCAATCGGTGCTGAAGGATTCGGCCGAGATCGACAACGCGACGGCGAACCTGATGAGCGTTTACGAAATTTCCGGCCCGGCCACACGGACCGAAACGCACAAGCGCTGCCGCGTGTACCTGGACGCCGTCGGGCGCGAGGTGGAGACATTGATCCGCAAGACATGGCCCAGCCATCACGCGGACCTGAGGAAGGAGGGAATCCTGTGAGCAAGCGACACGATGCCGTTTTCGACGACGTGCTGGCCGGACTGGGCCAGCAGGACACCAGCGGGCGCGACCGCTCGGGCACGCGGTTCCTGAAACGTCAGAACAGCATGGCCGAACAGGCCGGGGGCGGGCGGCAGGAGAAGATCCTGCGCCTGGTCGACCCGGCCGATTGCGTGATGTGGGAGCGGCACAACCGGGCCTATGACCTGCTGAGCGAGGAGAATTGCCGCGACCTGATCGACGGGATCCTGAGCCAGGGGCAGCAGGAGTTTCCGGCGGTGGTCCGGCGGCTGCGCCCGTCGCATGAAGGGGAGGGGCCTGAGTTCGAGGTGATCTGCGGCGCCCGGCGTCACTTTGCCATCAGCTGGCTGCGCGCCAACAACTACCCGCAGTTCCGTTACCTGATCGAAGAACGGCTGATGACGGACGAGGAGGCCTTTCGCCTTGCCGATATCGAGAACCGTGATCGCGAGGATATTTCGGATTTCGAGCGCGCGCGTGACTACGCGCGGGCGGTGGACGCCTATTACCAGGGCAAGCAGAAGCTGATGGCGGAGCGGCTGCAGGTCTCGCCCGCGTGGCTGTCGCGCTACCTGCAACTGGCGCGGCTGGATCCGCGCGTCGTCGCGGCTTTCCCGTCGCTGCGGGACGTCAAGGAATTGCACGCGCGCCAGCTCAAGCCGCTGATGGCGTCCTCGGGCGGGGCCGAGGCGATCCTGGCGGAAGCGGACCGCGTCGCGGCCGAAAGGGCAGGGGGCGCCGAGATCGCGGTGCCGGCGGTGCTGACCCGGCTGAAGCAGGCGGCGCAGCCTCCGAAGGAGCGCAAGGCCGCGGACAGGATCTTTCGCCGCCACCCCGAGGAGCGCGGTGTGCAGATGCGCAAGAAGGGCAGCCGGGTCCAGCTGGAGTTCGAGGCCAACCTGGACGAGAAGGAGCTGCGGAATGCGCTGGATCAGTTCCTGCGGGCGCGCAAGGATGGGAAGCTGTAGGTCGGGGGATGGAAATTGCCAATTGGCAATTTCTTGAAAAACTAAGTTATTTCAATTACGTAGGTTGAAATGTCAGCGCGGTTTAGCACATCCGGCCAAGGCGCAGCCGATCGTCAGATGCACCGCGATCTTCGGTCACTTGCGCCGGCCTGGACATCCGGGCCGGTGCTGCCGTTGAAGGGAAAGCAGACCCGCACCGTGGTGCCCTTTTCCTCGGTGCTTTGAAGTTCGAGGAACCCGCCGTTCTTGCGGGCCGTCTCGCTTGCGGAAAAAAGCCCGAGACCGGCACCTTGGGGCCGCGTGGTGAAGAATGGGTCGCAGGCCCGGGCGCGGACCTCCTCTGTCATGCCGGCGCCAAAATCGGTCACCGACAGACACACGTAGCGACCGGTGCGTCCCGGCACGGTCGCGATCTCGGTGCCGATCGTGATGGGCCCGCCCGGGGGCGTCGCATCGCGCGCGTTCATGACGAGGTTCAGCAGCACCGCGTCGATTTCGGCCGGATCGGCGCGGATCATGGCCGGCCTGGACGATATGTCCAGCTTCAGGTCGAAACCAAGGACCAGCGTCCGTTCGAGGATCTCGGCCATGTCACGGATCACCGGGTTCAGGTCCAGCTTCCGGGCGACGGGCCAGTCGTGAGCGGACGAGCCGAGCAAGCGTTTGCTGAGCTTGCCGCCGATCTTGACCATGTGCATGGCGGCACTGAGGTATTCGCGCTGCTCGGGCGTCACGCCCATCATCCCGGCCATTTCGATGTTGGACAGGACCACCAGCAGAAGATTGTTGAAATCATGCGCCACCGTCCCGGACAGGCGTGCTACCGCTTCCAGCCGCTGGGACCGCGACAGCGCCTTTTCGGCGCGTACGCGCGCCGTCACGTCGCGCATGACCGCCAGCAGGACCGGTGCATCGGCCTGTTCGACGCGGGTCACGGACATTTCGATGACCATTTCCTGGGGCTCTGATTCGCGGATGAGTCGAAGCGGCTCGCCGGTCAGAAGGACATGGTCGTAATCGTCGTACCAGGCTTCGGCTTCGTTCGGAAAGGTGTCGCGGATCGACTGGCCGCTGAGATCGGCAATGCCGAACATGGTCTGCATGGACGTGTTCATCCAGATGTAGCGGTAATCGCGCAGCCCGTCGGGACGAACCGGAAGCCGTTCGAAAAGACACGACCCTTCGTCAAGGGCTTCCAGGCTGGCGAGGTACAGGGCCTCGTTCCGGCGCAGCCTGGCGATTTCTTCGACGGTATCCGTTTCCATCGTCGCTTGCACTGGACCCCCCGAAAGAGCGGCTGAACTGACCATGTTGAACACGGGTCAGTACACTTCCGTTTCTGGGAAAATGAAATAGAAATGGAAACGCAATTTGAAATATAAAAATTTCAGGCCCCGAATTTGGGCCGGGCCAGCCCGATACAAAGGCAGGCAGTGGCATGAAACCGCCGCGCACCTGGCATCTTGTCATGAATGGAAACACGGCCGTATCCGGCCGGTCAGGCGCGGGCCGTTCTTTTGTGGTCAAGGAACCAGCGGTAGGTTGCGTCCAGCCCCTGTTCCAGCGCGATCCGGGGGCGCCAGCCCATCGCCGTCAGCAGGGAACAATCCAGCAGCCTGCGCGGCGCCCCGTCCGGTTTTTCGGGATCGGTCAGGATGCGGCCGCGAAAGCCGGTGACCTGGGCGATCATCCCGGCCAGCTGGCGGACCGAGACTTCGCGCCCGCTGCCGATGTTGATCTGGGACAGCATCGGCCGGGTGTTCGCCTTGTAGATCGCCAGCGGCAGATCGAGGATGTAGAGCGCGGCGATCGCCATGTCGTTCACGTGCAGGAATTCGCGGCGGGGCGTGCCGGTCCCCCAGATCGTGACGTCGGACGCGCCCGATTGCACCCCATCGTGAAAGCGGCGGATAAGCGCGGGGATCACGCCGGCGGTTTCGGGATCGAAATTGTCGCCGGGCCCGTAAAGGCCGCAGGGAATGACCGAGCGATAGTCGCGGCCATGCTGCCGGTTGTAGCTTTCGCAAAGCTTGATCGCGGCGATTGCGGCGATGGCGTCGGGTTCGTTGCTGGGATCCAGCGTGCCGGTCAGAAGGGCGGTTTCGCGGATCGGCTGCTGGGCAAAGCGCGGGTAGATCTTGGACGCTCCGCAATACAGCAGGCCCTGCACGCCGGTCTTGTGCGCCGCGTGGATCACGTTGGCCGCGATCACCAGGTTGTCGTGGATGAAGGCCGCCGGGAAGGTCGCATTGGCCAGGATGCCGCCCGTCCTGGCGGCGGCGAGGATCACCACGTCGGGCCGTTCTTCGTGGAAGAACGCGTTGACGGCGGCCTGGTCGGTCAGGTCCAGCTTGTCCTCGTCGCGGACCAGGATGTCGCGGGGGGCTCCGTCGCGCCGGTCCTGTTCGAGCCGGCGCAGGATGGCGCTGCCGATCATGTCCTTGTGTCCGGTCACGAAATAGCGGGTCAATGTCCGCCCTCCTTTCGCCGGTTGCCACCTATTGGCCCAGGGCGATCGGGACCGGGTGACCGATGTCGCGCAGCGCGACGACCTGACGGGCGGCGGCAAGGTCCGCGGCCACCATTTCGGCGCACATCTGCCGGGTGGTTGTTTCGGGCCGCCAGCCCAGCCGTTCATGCGCGCGGGTGGCGTCGCCCAGCAGGCTTTCGACCTCGGTCGGGCGGAAGTAGGCGGGATCGACCCGAAGGATCACGTCGCCCGGCCGCACAGCCGGGGCCGAGGGGCCGGCGGTGCCGACCACGCGCGCGATCTCGTTCAGGCCCTGGCCTTCGAAGGCCAGCCGGATGCCAAGCGCGCCGGCCGTCCAGGTCACGAAGTCGCGCACGGAATGCTGTTCCCCGGTGGCGATGACGAAATCCTCGGGCGCGTCCTGCTGCAGCATCATCCATTGCATCCGCACGTAGTCGCGCGCGTGGCCCCAGTCGCGCCGGGCGTCGAGATTGCCGAGGTAGAGACAGGTTTCCAGCCCCTGCGCGATGTTGGCCAGGCCCCGGGTGATCTTGCGCGTGACGAAGGTTTCGCCGCGCCGGGGGCTCTCGTGGTTGAAGAGGATGCCGTTGCAGGCATAGATCCCGTAGGCTTCGCGGTAGTTCACGGTGATCCAGTAGGCGTATAGTTTCGCGACCGCATAGGGAGAGCGTGGGTAGAACGGCGTCGTCTCGCGCTGGGGGGTTTCGCGGACAAGGCCGTACAGTTCGGAGGTGGAGGCCTGGTAGAACCGGGTCGTGTCCTGCAGGCCGAGGAACCGGATCGCCTCGAGCAGGCGCAGCGTGCCGAGCGCGTCGATGTCGGCAGTGTATTCCGGCGCCTCGAAACTGACACCCACATGGCTTTGGGCGGCCAGGTTATAGACCTCGTCCGGGCGCAGTTCGGCCATGATCCGGATCAGGTTCGAGCTGTCGCCGAGATCGCCGTAATGCAGGCGAAAGCGCGGATCGGGGTCATGCGGATCCTGGTACAGATGGTCGATCCGCTGGGTGTTGAACTGCGAGGCGCGGCGCTTGATGCCGTGGACCTCGTAGCCCCGGTCCAGCAGGAATTCGGCAAGGTACGATCCGTCCTGGCCCGTAATCCCGGTGATGAGTGCGCGTTTCATGCCTGTCTGGTCTCCGTTCGGTGCAAGGTGACGGGGGCAGGGCCGGCCCTGGGCCGGACCCTGGCGGCCCGGTCAGAGAAGCGTGTCGTAGGGGTCGAAGATGACATCGACCCAGTAGTTCGAGGCGTTGTAGCTAAGCGTCGGGAACAGCCCGGTGCCGCCGTCGTAGAAGACGCCGTTGCCGCCGGATCCGGTGGCGGCAAGCATGTCGTCCGGCCCAGTCCAGCCCGAGGCGAAGAAGTTGCCCGAGAAGGCGTAGTTCTGGGTCGTGCCGTAGGAGGCGACGTAGACCGTGTCGACGTCCAGCTGCACCGGCGCGGCCAGCGTGGCGGTCTGCCAGCCGACCTGACCCGCGGTGGACACGACCTGGGCGCTGGCCAGAAGGGTGCCGGTGGCGGACCAGAGGTTGAGCGTGCGCGTGTCGGTGTCGGTCGCGTCCTCGGTTCCGCGCCAGTAGCGCAGCGCCGTGACCTCGCCATCGGCGGCCGCGCTGAACCGCACGCCCAGTTCGTAATCGGTGGGGTCGCTGGTGACGGTCTGCGCCGGGGTGTCGCCGGAGCCGAACAGCGTGAAGACGCCCGATCCGGTTTCGGGTTCGACATCGGTGACCGAGATCGTGATCGCCTGCTGCACCGCCGGGTTCGTGCCATCCGAGACCGACACGACCAGGTCATAGACGTTGTCGCCGTCAAGATCGCCGGGGAGTTCGAAATCGGGCAGGTCGGCGAAGGACAGCACGCCGGTGTCGGGACCGATCTGGAAGGCGTCGGCGTCGTCGCCGCCGGCAATGGCGAAGATCAGCGTGTCGGTATCCGCGTCGAAGGCGGTGAGCGTGGTCACGGTGCCTTGCATCTCGGGCAGGGTGTAGGCGGTGCCGGCCAGCGTGAAGACGGGCGCCTGGTTGGCGATATCGCCGGCGACGAAGCCGACATCGACCCAGTAGTTCGAATTCGCGTAGCTGAAGGTCGGGAAGGCCCCGGGGCCGGCGGTTGCATAGACCCCGGCGCTGGTCGGGCTGGACAGGGTGCCGTCGGGCCCGCTGTGGGGCGTGTCGAAATAATTCAGGCTGATCGCGTAGTTCTGCGTGGTGCCGTAGGACACGGTATAGGTCTGCCCGGCCGTGATCTGCACCGGCGCCGTCAGCGTGCCGATCTGCCAGCCGCTCTGGCCCGGCGCCGATGTCACGGTGACCGAGCCCAGCAGCGCGCCGGTGGCGGACCAGAGGTTGAGCGTGCGCATGTCGGTGTCCGCCGCATCTGCCGCGCCGCGCCAGTAGCGCAGGATCTCGACCTCGCCGGAGGCGGTCGCGGTGAACCGGGTGCCAAGTTCGTAATCCGAGGTGTCGGCGGTTTCGGTGGCCTCGGGTTGCGCGGCGGGTCCGAACAGGGTCGAGATCCCGGAGCCGGGTTCGTTCGGATCGTCGGTGACGGTCACGGTGGCCGATTGGGTCACGGTCGGGTTCACGCCGTCCGACACGCCCAGCGTCAGTTCATAGACATTGTCGCCGTTGGCATCGCTCGGCGCCTCGTAATCCGGGGCAAAGATGAAGCTGAGCGCGCCGGTCGCCGCGTCGATGCTGAACAGCGCCGCGTCCGCCCCGCCGGTGATGGAATAGCCCAGCGTGTCGAGATCGGCCGCGCTGACCGTCCCGGCGAGCGTGGTGTTTTCGGCCGTGGCGAAATTGGGGTCCGAGGTGAAGACCGGCGGCGCGTTCTCTCCGCCCGTGGGTTCGAAGGTGACATCGACCCAATAGCCGGTGCCCTGGTAGCTGTCCGTGGGCATGATGTTTCCCGTGCCCACCGCAAAGACGCCGCCGGTCAGGGCCGGGACGGTGAGATAGCCGAAGGGATCGGTATAGCCGTTGCCGAACTGGCCGACGGTGGCAAGGTAATTGTCCCCGGTTTCGTAGGCCACGGTGTAGCTTTGGCCGGCGGCAACCGGGATCGGGTTGTTCAGGACGACGGTCTGCCAGCCGCTTTCGCCCGGCAGCGAGGTGAACTGGACCGTTGCCAGCAGTGTTCCGTCGCCGGCCCAGAGACGGCCGATGCGCTGGTCGGTGTCATCGGCATCGCTGGCGGCGCGGTAATAGTGCAGCTCGGTGACCTGGCCCGAGGCCGCGGGGATGAACCGGGTGCCCAACTGCAGCGCGCTGCTGTCGTCATAGACCTGCCCCTGGACCGTGACCCAGGGGTCGAAGAGGGTGACGCTGTCGGGCGGGGTGGCCTCGACCTCTTCGCTGTCCAGCGTGGCGATGGTCGGCATGTTCAGGCTGTCGTCGATGGCGCGGACCAGGATCTCGTAGGTCTGCACGGCCGAGGGGGCCCAGCTGTAGGACCAGGTGGTCGTGCCCTGCGCCACCTTCCAGGTGGTGCCGCCGTCGAACGACAGTTCGACCAGCGCCACGACGCCGTCGTCGGTGGCCGCGTTGCCGTCATCGTCGGTGGCGGTGCCGGTCAGCAGGATGGGCGTGCCGGCGGGCAGGGTGTCGGGCAGGTCGTCGATGGTGGCGGTGGCGGCGGTGAAATCGGTCGACGCCATGGCGCGGACCAGGCCCTGCAGAAGCAGTTCGGCATCGGTGGTCCCCGGCTGGATGCCCATGTCGGCGAACATGTTGATGGTGAACTGCTGGATCGCCGTGTTCTCGATATTGGCGCCATAGGGTTCGTTGTCGTGGTCGTCGCTCAGCGCCCAGGACCAGAACACCGTGCCCGCGCCAAAGACCAGCGCGCCGCTTTCGGCGCGGTAAAGCGACAGGTTGTGCGTGGCCGTCCCCGGCGCCACCGTGTTGCCCTGGTCGACGAGGATCGAGCTCCAGGGGATCGTGGTGTCGGAGAGGTAGATCAGCCCGGCGGGGCGATAGGCGTCGTCCGGCGAGGTGTCCCATTCATAGCCGAGGATCCCGGGTGCCATGTCGGTCGCGCCGACGCCCGCCACCGAGGTGTCGCGCCAGTAGCGCAGCACGGCGTTGACCTCGGTCACGTCGAGCGCGCCGCCGAATTCGCCGGTGCCGTCGGGGCCGAAGAGCTGCCCGGTCAGCGCGTTTTCGGCGCAATTGCACAGGTCGATCAGGCCCGAGATCGGCGGGCGGTCGCCGGCGTCCCCGGCCAGCGGGTTGCCGAGAAAGCGGTCGTCCCGCCAGGTGCCTGTCCAGATGTCGGTCGGGTCGAGGTTGTAGTAATCGTCGGGCCCGGCAGAGGGGTCGGAGACGGCCCAGGTTTCCTTGTAGCAGACCAGCGTGCGGTATTCCTGGCCGTCGACCACGCTGGTTTCCCAGCGGGTCTTCCAGTACATCTCGTTGCCGCTCCAGAACAGCAGGTTGACGCCCGCGTCCCGCGCCTCCTGCACGTTCCAGCGCTGGTCGGCGGACCAGTATTCGTCATGCCCGACCGAGATGAAGGCCTGGTATTTCATCAGGTAATCGGCGCCCAGCCGGTCGGTGTCGACGCCCGAGATATAGCTGACGTCATAGCCGTTCTGTTCCAGCCATGAGATCGCCGCGTAATCGGCGCCAAACAGGTAATCCTGCGCCCCGGCGGCGGTGCCGCCCTGCTGCCCGTCGATACCCCTTGTGATGAAGGGGCGGTTGTAGCTGACCGCATAGGCGCGATCCTCGCCCAGGCCGCTGGATCCGGGGATGTCCCCGTTGTCCACGTAATCGCCGGCGTCGCCGTAGAAGTTCGGCCCGATCTGGCCGTTGTTTCCGGCCCAGCCGTTATAGGCCTGCCAGGTCGTGTCCGAGGTCTGCAGCACGATGTCGGCCTCGCGGTCGTCGTCGCGCACGACAAAGGGGATCTGGTTGTATTCGCCCTCGATCGGATCGCCGTTCGCGTCCAGCCGCTGCACCCGGGCCAGGTAGACGCCCGATACCGCGTCCTCGGGGATCAGCCAGCTGTCGGTGACGGCCCAGTTGCCGGCATCGACGGTGCCCGTGGCCGCGTTGAACGTGGCGTCGGGCTGTACCGTGGCATTGGTGTTCACCCAGGAGGTCACCATGCGCGCGCCGTTGCCGTCGTAATAGCCCAGGCGGAAGATCTCGACCTTGTAGTCGCTGCCGGCCATGTCGCTGACGTTGATCTTGAAGTCGACCTGGGTGCCGGCATCGACGCTGAAATCGGTGGTGAAGCCCTCGATCTCGGTGGAATGATCCACGTTCCAGTAGGATTGCGGCATCACGCCATCGGTGCGGGCATTTTCCTCTGTGATCTCGTTCATCTGGGGGCTCCGGAGAATGCGTTTTCAGGCAATTGCGGACGGGCGCCGGGCGGGGACCCGATCGGGAACAGCGCTGCCGGTCCGCAGATGAGGCAGGCGTCCAGCGCGGCGGTGATCGCGGCGCGGTTCATGTCCGGCGTGCCGATAAAGACCAGTTCCTGCCGACGGTCGCCGTAGGGCGATTGCCACCGCGCCCTGATGCGGTCGACGGCCTGCGGATCCGCCGGCCAGTGCGCGCGCGCAACGGCGGCCCACCAGCGGCCCTCGGGCTTGACCGAGCTCAGCCGGCCGGCCATGTCCAGCTGCATCACTGCCGCGGGGGCCTGGCCGGTCCAGAAATGGCCCTTGGCCCGCAGCACGCCTGCAAAGAGACAGGGCGCGCCACCGCCAAGGATGTGGCGGATGCGACCCCCGTCAAAGGGCGCGCGGGCGCGGTAGACAAAGGACGACAGCCCGTATTCCTCGGTTTCGGGCACGTGATCGGCAAAGCCGTGCAGTTCCTGGAACCACATCGGGTGACTGCGGGCGCGGCCTGGATCGAACAGCCCGGTGCCCAGGATGTCGCCCGGCGCGACAGCGCCGAAATCGACCTCGATCAGGCGCGCGTCGGCGTTCAGCGCGCGGATGATGCGCCGGGCCTCGGCGGTGCGCTCGGGACCGGCGGTCGTGACCTTGTTCAGCACAACGATGTCGGCGAATTCGATCTGGTCGACCAGCAGTTCGACCAGCGTCCGCTGGTCGTCGGCGTCGCGGGGCGCGGTGCGGTCGGCCAGGAAATCGCGGCTTTCGAAATCGGTCAGCAGGTTGGCGGCGTCGACCACCGTCACCATCGCGTCAAGCCGGGCGATGTCCGAAAGGCTGTCGCGAAGTTCGTCGCAATATTCGAAGGTCGCGGCCACGGGCAGCGGTTCGGATATGCCGGTGGATTCGATGAGCAGGTAGTCGAAGCGCCCGGCCAGGGCCAGCCGCCGCACCTCGGCCAGAAGGTCTTTGCGCAGGGTGCAGCAGATGCAGCCGTTGGTGAGTTCGACCAGCGTTTCCTCGGTCGCGCTGAGGCCGGCGCCGCCGGAGCGGACCAGGTCGGCGTCGATGTTGACCTCGGACATGTCGTTGACGATCACCGCGACGCGGATGGTGCCGCGATTGGCGAGGATCCGGTTGATCAGCGTGGTCTTGCCCGCGCCGAGGAAGCCGGAGAAGACCGTGGTGGGCAGGTGCCTGTCGATGGCCTGCGGGGCTGTGGCGGGTGTCATCGGGGGCCTCCGTCGGTGGGCGCGGCGCGGTGGCGCCGCAGGGGATGCGACACTGACAGCCGGTCGCCGAACCCGTAAAGACGGTGGCGGCGGGGCCGGGCGTCCAGGATCAGCGAAAAGACCGGTGGCGTGGCGAGTTTCGCCAGCAGGCCCGCCGTCAGCTCGACCACGGACCGGGGCGTACCGCCCCAGCGCAGGACCAGCAGGATCTCGCCGCCGAACCGGGCATAGCGCAGCGCGCCGGGTGACAGCAGGGGAGGGGCCTCGACAATGGTGATCATCCGCGTGTCGTGGGTGGCGTCGGACAGGGCGGTCAGCCCGCCGGACAGTTCGCTGCCGCACTGGGCCGCCAGTTCGGGAATGCTGTGTTCAAGGTAGGGGCGGTCCCGCGTGTCGTCCTTTGCGCCGCGTCGCCGGCGGATGGGGCGGGCTGACCCGACCCGGATCAGCCGAACCGGCCGCCCGCTGGCCGCGATCTCGGCCGCGATCCATTCCGCGACCGGCAGCACCATGTCCTCGGCGCGCGGACTGGCCACGGTCAGCACATCGGGCAGATGCCCGCCGTCGGCGCTTTGCAGCATCAGCAGCATGTCCCGCAGCAGTTCGGCCGTGGGCGTGGCGGCCCGGCCGGAGATGTCGCGCGCCATCGCGCGCCGCCGCCCGCGTGACAGCCGGGGCCACAGGCCGACCGGCACCAGCAGCGGCAGGTGGGCCAGCTGTTCATGGCTGCGGATCGTTGCATCGCGCAGTTCGAGCAGGGTGGCCAGCGTCAGGGACAGCAGCAGCGCGCCGACACCGGTGATCAGCAGGTAGACCTTGCGGCCGGGCCCGACGGGGTCGTGCGGCACGCGGGCCTCGGACAGCCGTTCGATCGACACGGGCGCCAGCTGGGCCTGGGCCAGCAGGACCTGCTGGCGGTATTCCAGCTCAGACAGGGCCTTTTCGCTGGCCCGAAGCTCCTCGATCTGCTTGTCGATCCGCGGCGCCAGGTTCCGGATCGCGGTAAGCTGCCTGCGGGCATTGTCCGCCTTGGCGTCAAGCTGGTCGCTTTCGGACGACAGGGCGTTTTCGGTCAGCTCCAGCGAGCGGTCGAAGGCGGCCAGCCCGGCATCGATATCGGCACGGATCGCCGCGATCAGGTCCTTGCTGTGTTTCACCACGTCGTTGGCCTCGCCGTAGGTGGTGGCGATGTCGCGCAGCTTGCGCAGTTCGGTGGCCAGCTCATGGCGCAGGTCACCCAGCCGTTCGGGTTCCGACCGGGCGGTTAGGTCGGGATCGGCGCGGGCGGCCAGGACCGAACGCCGGGTCGCCGAGATGTCCAGCCGCTCGCGTGCGAGGTCGGCCTGACGGTCCATGACGGTCTGCAGCTGATGCGCGACCGACTCCTCCGTGGCGCCCTGTTCGATCCCGGTTTCGCCCATCGCATGATCAAGATCGGCGCGCATGGTGGCGACCCGGTCCTGGTCGGCGCGGATGCGGGTTTCAAGCCAGTTGGCGGCATCGGTCACCTCGCGGCGCCAGTTGGTCTCGCGTTCGGCGAGGTAGGTATCGACAAGCGCGCCGGGGACCGCCGCGGCCAGGTCCGGATCGCGCGAGGTGAAGCCGACGGTGATGACGCCCAGCGTGCCCTGCCGCGACACGCCGAGGGCGGCCTCGAACGCCTGCGCGACCCTTTGGTCGGCCTGGTCGGGTTCGGGGCTGTCCCTGCTGTCCGTCGGGGCGCCGGTGCCCAAGCCGGCGTTCACGAGGATACGGTCAAGCGCCGCGCGCGCCTTGTCGATCCACGGGGCCAGCGGCGATGGCGGTTCCAGCGCGGAATTGAATTCGGCCCGCCGGTCAAGCGCGAAGCGCGCGATCACGGCCTCGGTCACGTCGCGGGACACCAGCCGTTCGATTTCGGCGTCGGTGTCGACCTCGGGGCCGATCTTGCGCCCGCCCATGTCGCTGGTCAGCGACAGGGCGGAGGCGGGCGCGACCAGCACCCGGGTCTGGGCATAGTAGCGTTTCGGCACGCCCAGGATGGTCGGCAGGGCGATCAGGCAGATCAGCAGGGTGAAGCCGATGATCAGCCAGGCGCGCCGGCGCAACAGCCAGTAGGCGCCGGACCATGCGGCGCTGTCGGCCGGGGTTGCGGGAACCGGCGGTGCGTCGAAGACGCGTGACGATGCGGTGGAGAGCCGTGCGGACGTATTCATGCCGATCTCGGTGCCGGAAGCGCGCCGCGCAGGTGCCCAGCCAGGAGCGTTTCCAGGGTGTTCAGGTAGCCGTCGATGCCGAAGCCGGAGAGGTACAACCGGCGGCCTTCGGCACCGATGCGGGCGCGCAGGGCCGGGTCGCGGATCAGCCGGTCAAGCGCATTGGCCAGCGCCCCGGCATTGCCGGGCGGCACCAGCAGGCTGTTCCGTCCGTCGATCAGCACCTCGTCATGGGCGCCGACCGGGGTGGTCACCACGGCCAGCCCCTGGGCCAGCCCTTCGAGAACGGCCATGGCGAAGCCTTCGGCATGGGACGGCAGCACCAGGATGTCGGCCTGCGCGCGCAGCGCGGCGGCGCGGTCGGCGTTGACCCAGCCGGTCAGGTGCACGCGGCTGCCAAGGCCCAGCCGCGCGGCCTCGGCGCGGTACTGGTCGACCGGGCCGTCACCGGCCAGCGTCGCGGTCCAGCCGGTGTGCGGCAGGGCCGGATCGGTCAGAGCCTGCAGCAGCTCGGGCACGCCCTTGCGCGGGCCCAGCTGGCCGAGAAAGAGGATGCGGACCTCCCCGCGCCTGGCCGTTGCCAAGGCCGGCCTTGGGCCGGGGTCGGGGACACAGTTGCGCAGGATGGTGATGCGGTCCTCGGGCACGCCGAGCGCGAATTTCACCGTCCGGAAATCGCGCTTGCCAAGGACGATGACCTGCTCGGCCCCCAGGAACAGCGCCCGGATCCCGTCGAACTGCCAGGCGGGGCGGCGGGCCAGATCCTCGGCATAGGCGTAGTCGTGTAGGTGCAGCACGTAGGGCGCGCCCAGCATGCGGGCCCAGGTGCCCAGCACCAGCTTGCGCGCGGTGCTGCCGCGCCCGGCGATGTGGAAATGGTGCAGGACGGTCCGACCGCTGCGGGCATCATCGGCGATCACGGCCATCGCTGCGAACAGCCGGGGAACCGACCGCATCGGCCGCCAGGACGGACCGCGGGTATCGACGACCTCGTGCCGGAACCGCGGGTTGCGGGCGGCCAGCACGTAGCTGACCAGCCGTCCGATGCCGCCGCCGCTTTCGGTGCCGCCGGCCACGTAGTGGCGGATCAGCGGGTCCCAGCCTGTCGTGTCCTGCATAAATTTCTGCATGAATGTTCCCCCCCCCTTCGTGCGCGCCGCAATATGGCCGCCCGTCGACCCATTACGACCCGGGGCGGCGGGCGGGACAATTCGGGCCCTCGGCCTGACCGGCTATCCTTTCGGTGGAGAGGGGCGGGCGCGACTCGACCAATTCGCGGTAGAGGGCCAAGGCGGATGCTCCGATCGTGCAGGGGGCGTTGGGGCCCTGGGACCAGCGCAGCGCGTTTCGGCCCAAACGGGCGCGGTCCTCCGGGTCGGCGGCCAGGTGGCGCAGCGCCCGGGCCAGCGCCTGCGGCGACCGGGGCGGGATCACCAGGCCGGTGTCATTGGGTTCCACCGTGGCGCGCAATTCGCCGACATCGGTGACGACGACCGGCTTTCCGAAGGTCGCCGCCACGTGCAGGACGCCGCTTTGCGAGGCCTCGTCATAGGGCAGAACGACGACGTCGGCTTCGGTGAACAGCTCCGCGACCAGCGCGTCGGGTATGTGGCCGGTGTGGATCTGATAGCGGTCCGGGTCGCCCATCTGGTCCATCAGGGCGCGCGGATCGTCGCCGCGCCCGGCGATGACCAGGCGCAGGCCGGGCAGGGACCGGTCCAGCGCCGCTTCGGCCCGGATCAGCGTCGTAAGTCCCTTGTAGGCGAAGATCCGGCCGAACAGCAGCACGACGAATTCTTCCGGCGGGCGGCTGCGGCGCATACCTTCGGCGCGGGCCAGGTCGGCATAGCGGCGGATCGCCGGGTGCGGCAGGACGTGGATGCGATCCCGGGGCATGGCAAGGGCCCGGGCGGCGGTGTGGCGCAGCCGGTCGCCATGGACGATCACGTGGTCGGACTGGCGCGCCATCAGCCGCGCGCCCCAGCCGGGCAGCCGCGCGGTGTCGCGGTCGCCGGGGTGCAGGCCGACGTCATGCACGGTGGTCACCAGAACGGGCGCGCGCCAGAAGGGCGCGGCGGCGTTGAGCCAGAGCGTGGTGTTGCTGAGCAGGTGCAGGACGTCCGGTTGTTCGTCACGGACGATCTGCACGAGGCGGCGAAGGAAGGCGGGGTTGCGCAGGCTGCGCGTGCGCGGCCAGTCGACCAGTTCGAGCCGGACGCGCGGATCGATCCATTTGCGCAGGGGCGCATAGAGATCGCGGGGCAGCACCGCGACCGTTTCGGCGTGGGGGGCAAGCCCGTTGGCGAAGGCGATGGTGTAATCGACCGGTTGGGAATTGAGCAGGAGGACTTTCATGGCAGGTGGTCCGTTGCGGTTTGCCGGGATGGATGCGCGGGGCCCCGGACCCGGTGTTGCGATGGGCCTGGGGCCCGGGATGATGTCATGCGGCGGCGTCATGCGGCCGGCGCCCGCCGGCCCGCGCCGGCGCTGTCGCGGCGCACCGCGGCCAGGGCACCCAGCGTATCGCGCAGCCGGCGCAGCGGGTTCGGTTCGCCCCGGTCCGTGAGCCCGAGGCGCAGCAGACGGCCCGCACCCGGCGCACCCGCCCGACCCAGGCGCGCCGCCGCGACCTGGTAGGCGAAATGGTCGGCCAGCCGGATGCGCCCGGGCAGGCCCCGGTCGGCCAGCACGGCGTTGGTGACCTCCACGGTCTTTTCCCAATGCGCCATGCGGCGGGCCAGCATCGCCGCGTCGTCGTTGTCGCGATGCCAGGTGTTGTCGTGGATCCGGTAGCAGGCCAGCGCGTCGGGCAGGGCGACGACAGGGGCGAGGAACGGCAGGATGCCGGTCAGCCAGGCGTCGGCCGAGATCGCGAAGGTTTCGGGAATGTTGCCCGCCGCGTCCCAGAGCGACCGGCGCACGGCCAGCGACGAGGTCATCGGAAAGGGCCAGCGCCCGCCGCTGCGCAAAAGGCGCGGGCCAAGGTCGCCCTGGCACAACGTGCGGGGGATCGGCGCGAAGGCGGGTTGGCCGTCGTCGCGGACGGGCCGCAGCCGGTGATAGATCAGCCCGGCCTGCGGATGGGCGGCAAAGGCGTCATGCAGGGCGCGCAGCTTGCCGGGCAGGAACCAGTCGTCGGCGTCGAGGAACACGAGGATCGGCGCGCAGGCCAGCGCGACGCCGGCGTTGATCGCGGCGGCCTGTCCCCGGTTCTGCTGCAGGTGCGGGCGGATCCGCGGGCCAAGCGCCTGGATCACCTGCCGCGAATTGTCGGTCGAGCCGTCGTCGACGACGATGACCTCGGCGGGGACGCCCATCTGCGACAGCGCGGAAGACACGGCCGTGGGCAGGAAGCGCCCGTAATTGTAGTTGTTGATGATGACGCTGAACTGGGGTGTTCCGGTCATGGGCGCGCCATGAGGTGAAGCGCGGCGGGCAGGGCATCGGGTGCGGCATCGGGTGCGTTCGGCACCCCGGGCGAGACCAGGATCAGTTCCAGCACGTCGCCCGGCAGCACCGGGTCGTCCATCGTGGCGTCATGCCCGGTCAGGACGCCGTCCAGGGTGCGATGGATGACCAGCCGGGTTCGTGCCGGATCGGCCGGGGCAAGGCCGCCGGCCATGATGCGCAGGTCCAGCGACTCGATGTCGGCTTCAAGCCGGGCCTGGTCGCGCCGCGCCTCCTGCAGCAACAGCCGCAGGTCCTCGCGGCGCCGCGCGGTCTCGTCCTGCAGCTCGAACCGGACCGTCTCGGCTTCTTGCCGGGCGCGGGCGGTGAAGGCCGAGGTTTCGAGCCGGTCGCGGTTGAGCCGGGATTGTTCGCGCAGCAGCTCCTGCAGGCGCGGGCGCGGCATCAGCCCGCGTTCGACAAGGCTGCGGGCATCCTCGATCTCGGCGGCCTGGACCTCGGCTTCGGTGTCCTGCAGGGCCATCTGGCGCGACAGCGTGTCGAGTTCGACATCGATCAGGGTCAGCAGGTCCCGCGCATGGTGCCGCTGCCCTTCGGTCCTGTGTCCGATATCGCTCAGCAGCGCCGTTTCAGACGCGGCGGTCTGGTCCAGCATACCGGGCGGCACCTGGGCCGGCGGGGGTGCAGCGGTGAGGTTCTCGGCGCCGTCGAGCTGCGCCTGAAGCCGCGATATCCGCGCCACGACCTGGGCCAGGGCAAAGGCGGTGGAGGCGCGTTCGGCGATGGCGGAAAGCGTTTCGGCGGGGTCCGTGGCGGTTTCGGACGCGACCAGCCGGATGCCGCCGGCGGTGACGATGGCCTGGCGCGCGGTCATGCCGGGCACGAAGTCGATCGCGCCGGGCCGACCGACCCGCCCGCCGACATAGACCTGCCGGTAATTCGTCACCTCGACCAGCACCACGGGCGCAACCAGCACGCCGCGCTCCGCGAAGGCGGCGGCGATTTCGGCGCGGGCGGTGTCGGTGTCGCGACCGGCGACCTGGATCGTGCCAAGCGCCAGCAGGGCGATGCGCCCGTCCGCATCCACCGGCGCCCTGTCGCGCGAGAATTCCGGCGCGTTCATGACCTCGACCCGCAGCACGTCGCCGCGTTCGATCGTGGTTCCCGCCAGGGCGGCCAGCGGCGGCAGGCACGCGGCAAATACCGCCAGCGCGCGGCGAACCCGATGCGGGCGCGGCGCGGCTGCAAAGGGCGCTGCGGGAATTGGCGATGCAGTCGTCATGGCCCCCTTTCCGACGTTAGCGCCGCCGCGGGCGTGCAGGCGGCACGACCGAGGATCGCTCTGGAGCGGCGGGTGACGGAACATGTCCATTCGGCCATTCGGTCCCCGGCATCTGCACCATGTGGAGAGGCCGGCGGGGCAGGGCGGGCCGAACGGCGGCGCGGTGCACCGATCGGCGGGGTTCCCGCCCCGGGCGGGCCGGTTTCTGATGTAAAAGGCCGGCCCCTGGTCGATCCGGGGCCGATGCAAGGACAATGCAGGCACAAGGAGGCGCCTTGGTGACACCGGACCCCACGGGCTTTGCCCGCAGCCTGCGGTGGATCGAATGGATCGCCGTGGGCGCCGCGCTGTTCGTTTTCTCGGGTGCGGTGTTTCCGCTGCTTATGGGGGGCAGCGACGGGATGCTGGACCCGACAGAGAAGGCGCGGTTGCGATACGTGAACCTGCCGGTCTATGCGCTGATCCTGGGGGCCATGGTGCAGCGGCCGATGCTGCCGGTGCGTGCGATGGCGCGCAACCTGCCGATGCTGATGCTGGTGGTGCTGACCTTCGCGTCGGTGACCTGGTCGCTCAGTTCCGGGATCACCCTGCGCCGGGCCGTGGCGCTGATGCTGTCGATGTCGCTGGCCTGCCTGCTGGCAACACGGTTCACGCCGCGCCAGCAGATCCTGCTGCTGGCGGTGGTGATGGGCGGCGCGACCGCGCTGAGCCTGCTGGCGGCCGTCGCGTTGCCCGGCCTTGCCTACCTTCCCGGGGACAGCGCGCTACGCGGCATCTTCGTGCACAAGAACGTGCTGGGCTGGGTCGCCAGTTTCACCGTGCTGTTGGGGATCGCGGCGCAAAAGGACCTGTCACGCCGGTTTCGCCGCGGCGGTTGGGCTTTGGTGGTCATCGGGGGCGCGGGGACTGTGCTGTCGGGTTCGGCGACCAGCCTGATCGCGGCGGTGACCGCGCTGCTGTTCGTGATCGGGGCCAACGTTCTGGTCCACCGGCGCGGCCTGGCGCGGCTGGCCACGAAGCTTTTGCTTCTGATCGTCACGATCCTGCTTCTGGGCGGGCTGATCCTGGGCCTTCTGCCCCTGCTTGAGATGCTGGGCAAGGACGCGACACTGACCGGACGGGTGCCCCTGTGGGGGCTGGTGACCCCCGAGATCGCGCGGCATCCGTTCCTGGGACAGGGATACGGCGCCTTCTGGTCCGAGGCGAACCCCGTCGCCTGGCGGATCTGGGCCGAGGCCGGATGGCAGGCGCCACATGCGCACGAGGGCTATCTGGACCTGCTGCTTGGGGTGGGCGCCGTGGGGCTGGCGCTGTTCGTGCTTGTGACCGTTCGGGCGTTGCAGCAGGGAACGGAGCTGTGCACCGCGGCGCCGCATGACGGCTGGTTCTGGTGCGTCGCGGCGATCGGCACGTCGCTGGCGATGAACCTGTCGGAAAGCACCTTCCTGATGCAGAATGACCTGATGTGGGTCCTGTTCGCCACCTCTGCGCTGACCATATCGCTGCGGCATGCGGAATTGGTACAGACCCCGCCCCGGCATGTCCGCCTGGCCCAGGCCGCCGTCTGACGCCGGGGCAGGGCTTTGGATGGCCGGCTATACGCCTTTGGGCACGGCGGGCGGGGCAGGGCAGGGCGGCCTGGGCGCGAACCTGTCCGTTTGGCCAAGGCGAATGACCATTCTGACAACTACCTGCATGTCGGTCCGACGCGCCACCCTTTCCGCAACGGCCCCGGACGGGCCGAGCCAGGAAGAGACGGGGGGACACCATGCAACGACGCGTATCGCGAATCCGGGACGGGCTGCGCCACGCAGCGACCGGGGCGCCGGAGAGGCTGATCACGGCATGAGCATCACATTTTCTTCCGGGCTGCGCGGTGCAGAGCCTGTCCTTGGCACGCCGGAACAGGCCCCGGCCAGGGGCCGGGAGCGCCTTGTCACGGTGGCGGCGCTGGCCGGGGCCGACGGCCTTGCCATTGCGCTGGCAGCCCTTGGCATCGCCACCGTGGCGGGCGGGGTGGACCCGGTCGCGGCGCGCCTGCTGGTCTTTGCGGGCGCAGTGCAGGTCGGGCTGAAGGCGGCCGCGGGGCTTTATCCCGGATACGGGCTGCATCCCGAAGCACGGCTGCGCAAGCAGGCCATGGCCTGGCTTGGCGCCGGGGCGATCGCGTCGCTGGCCGGCCTGGAACTGACCGGCTCCGGCGCCACGCTGCTGCTGCCGGCGTGGCTTGGCCTTCTGGCCCTTTTGCCGCTGCAGGCCGTCGGGGCGTTCGTCGTCCGGCGCGGGCTGCAGGGGGCAGGGGCCTGGGGCATTCCTGTCAATCTGGGTGGCGCGCCCGGGGCGGTGGATGCCCTGCGCGCCTACTTGTCCGATCGTCCCCAGCTTGGCCTGTACCCTACAAGCGAGGGCGAAACGGCGCGGGTCCTGATTTGGGCGGGGCCCGCGCTTCCCGATGCCGGGACACTGGCCGGTCTGCGCCAGGGGCACGACGAGATCGTGATGATGTCGGACCTGCCGCACCTGTGCCTTTCGGGGGTCCACCCGTCGGAACATGGCGGCGGGATCGGCCTGCGGCTGGTCCGCGCGCACCAGACGCCGTTGGGGGCGGCGTTCAAGCGGGGGGTCGACCTGGCGCTGACTATCCCGCTGGCGCTGCTGGCCGCGCCGGTCGTGCTGATCGCGGCGCTGCTGGTGCGGCGGGCCGATCCCGGCCCCGCCTTCTACGTCCAGCCGCGCGAAGGCCGCGATGGTCGGACCATCGGCGTGCTCAAGCTGCGCACGATGTACCTGGACGCCGAGGCGATGCTGGCCGACCTGCTGGCCCGCGACCCGGCCGCGCGCCACGAATGGGAAACGCATTACAAGCTGCGCCACGATCCGCGCATCCTGCCGGGCATCGGGACCTTCCTGCGGACCTCCAGCATCGACGAGCTGCCGCAGTTGCTGAACGTGCTGCGCGGCGACATGAGCCTTGTCGGGCCGCGCCCGTTCCCCGATTACCACCTGTCGGCGATGCCGCCCGAGTTCCGCGCCCGCCGCGCGACGGTCGTGCCGGGGCTGACCGGGCTCTGGCAGATATCCGAGCGCAGCGGCCTGGATCTCGACGGCCAGATGGAGCTCGACGATTTCTACATCGCCGGACGGTCCTTCTGGAGCGATCTGTCGATCTTCCTGCGCACCTTCGCGGCCGTGATCGGCCGGCGGGGCGCCTTTTGAGCGAACGCACCACGAAAGTACAGCACCACGTAAGTACAGCGGCCCGCGGGCCGAATATCGACCGGAGGAGGTCCAACATGATCGACATCAAGCGCATACTGGTTACGGGTGGATCGGGGTTCCTGGGCTCGTTCCTGTGCGACAGCCTGCTGGAGGACGGCCACGAGGTGCTGTGCGTCGACAATTTCCAGACCGGATCGCGGCGGAATATCGAGCATCTTCACGGGCATCCCCGGTTCGAGGTCATGCGCCATGACGTGACCATGCCGCTGCAGGTCGAGGTGGACGAGATCTGGAACCTCGCCTGTCCGGCGTCGCCCGTGCATTACCAGACCGATCCGGTCAAGACGGTGCGGACCAACGTTCTGGGCGCGATCAACATGCTGGACCTGGCGCGGCGGACCAAGTCGCGGATCTTTCAGGCGTCTACCAGCGAGGTCTATGGCGATCCCCGGGTGCATCCGCAGCCCGAAGGCTACTGGGGCCACGTCAACACGATCGGCCCGCGGTCGTGCTACGACGAGGGCAAGCGCTGTGCCGAGACGCTGTTCTTCGACTACGGGCGGCAATACGGGGTGAATTTTCGCATGGCGCGGATCTTCAATACCTACGGCCCGAGGATGAGCGAGAACGACGGGCGCGTCGTGTCGAACTTCATCGTGCAGGCGCTGAAGGGCGAGCCGCTGACGCTGTATGGCGACGGACAGCAGACCCGGTCGTTCTGCTATGTCGAGGACCTGATCCGGGGCTTCCGCGCCCTGATGGATACGTCCGACGGCGTGCAGCAGCCGGTGAACCTGGGCAATCCGGGGGAATTCACCATCCGCGAGCTGGCCGAGTTGGTGATCGGCCTGACGGGGTCCGGGTCGCGGATGGAATTCCGGCCCCTGCCCGGCGACGATCCGACCCAGCGCAAGCCCGATATCTCGCGCGCGCGCGAAACGCTGGGATGGGTGCCGGAGATCGAGTTGCGCGAGGGGCTGATGCGGACCATCGCGTATTTCGAGGACCGGCTGTCGAAGCGGACGGACCTGCGGATCGGGCGGGTGGACGGGGTGGAGCCGGCGTTCGTGTCGCGCGCCGCCCAGGCCGCGCGCGACGGGCAGGGTGAACGGGCCCGGGCATGAGGCTGCTGGTCTTCGCCCATCGGCTTGAGCTGGGCGGGACCCAGATCAACGCGATCGAGCTGGCGGCGCGGCTGCGCGACGCCCACGGGTTCGACGTGAAGGTCCACGCCACCGAAGGGCCGGCGCTGGGGCATCTGCGGGCCAGTGGGCTTGGCTGGGTGCCGGCGTCGGACGCCCGGTTTCACCCTTCCGTGCAGCGGATCCGGGGCCTGCGGGCGCTGGCCCGGGACTGGCGCCCGGACCTGGTTCATGCCTGGGACTGGTGGCAGGGGCTGGAGGCCTACGCGGGGCTTTACCTGCCGATGGGCGTGCCGCTGCTGATCAGCGACATGATGATGGATCTGACCCGCGCGATGCCCCGCGAGGTGCCGACGACCTTCGGGTTCCGGGGCCTGCGGGACAGGGCCGGGCGGGCGGGGTGGCGGCGGCCCTATCTGCTGGTGCCGCCGGTCGACACGGTGGCCAATGCGCCGGGGGTCAGCGACGGCCCGGCGTTTCGCCGGGCGCACGGAGTCGGCGGGGACGAGCTGTTGCTGGTCTCCGTCTCGCGGCTGTCGGAGGTGATGAAATCGGACCCGGTGGTGCGGGCGATCCGGGCGGTGGGGGCGCTTGGTGGCGACGTGCCGCTGAAGCTGCTGATCGTCGGCGACGGGGCGGCGCGGGAGCGCCTGCAGGCGCTGGCAGACAAGGCCAATGCCGGGCTGGGACGCAGGGCCGTGGTGCTGGCAGGCGCGATGGCCGATCCGCGTCCGGCCTATGCCGCCGCCGACGTGGTGCTGGGCATGGGTGGCTCGGCCCTGCGCGGGCTGGCCCATGCGAAGCCGGTGATCGTGCTGGGAGAGGCGGGCTTTGCCCGGATCTTTGCGCCCGACACTGCCGACGGCTTCGAGGAGACGGGCATGTTCGGCCGGGGCGACGGGACGGATGCGGCGCTGTTCGCGGCGCTTCGGATGCTGTCCGCGCGGGCGGATCTGCGGGACCGGCTTGGCCGGTTCGGGCGGCGCTTCGTCGTCGACCGGCACGGGCTGGACCGGGTCACTGACGACCTCGCCCGGATCTGCGCCGAGGCGCGGCAGGCCCGGCCCCCCGCATCGGTGTGCGCGGCGGACGCGGCGCGCACCGCTTTCTGGTACCTGCGCGAGCGGCGGTTCCGCGTCGCGTCGCGCGATGTGCGGGATCCGGCAACGCCGGGTCCTGTCCGGGCGGACCCGCTGCGTTCCTGACCGGGACGCGCAGGGATCCGTTCGGCGACTGGTAGCTTGAACCCAAGGCGGCTTGAACGATGGTCCGACGCTCCTTCTTCCTCTCCTTCGCCGACAAGGCCACGGGCCTTGTGCTGGCCCTGACGACCATGGCGATCGTGTCGCGGCTGATGACCCCGGCCCAGATCGGCCTGTTCCTTGTGGCCTCCAGCCTGGTGATCCTGGTCGAGGCGCTGCGGGATTTCGGTATCGCGTCGTTCCTGATCCAGGACCGCGACCTGACGCCGGAGGTGACCCGCTGCGCGGCCACGCTGATCGGGCTGATGTCGCTGGGGCTGGGCGCCGTCGTGGTGCTGGGCGCCGGGCTGGCGAGCGCCGTCTACGAGATGCCCGAACTTGGCCGGTTGATCCGCATCGCCGCGCTGGCCTTCCTGCTGGCACCGATCAGCAGCCCGCTGCTGGCCCTGATGAAACGCGACATGAACTTTGGCGCGGTCACGCGGATCGGGATTTCGGCGGCGGCGGTCAACGCGGGGGTCACCATCGGGCTGGCCCTGGCGGGGTTCGGGCCCGTCAGCTTTGCCTGGGGCGCGGTCATGGCGGCGGCCACCACCGCCGCCGGTGCGGTCTTTTGTCGGCCCGAATGGTGGATTTTCCGCCCGACGCTGCGCCACTGGCGGCGGATCCTGCCCTTTGGCGCCTGGACCACCGTCGTCACGCTTCTGGGGATGCTGTTCGACGCCACGCCCCGGCTGATCCTGGGCCGGGTGCTGGGCTTTGACGCGGTGGGGCTGCTGTCGCGGGCCGTTTCGCTGACGCAATTGCCCGAACGGGTGATCCTGGGCGCCGTGCCCCCCGTGGTGCTGCCCGCGTTGTCGCAGCGGGTCCGCGCGCGCCTGCCGATCGATACGCCCTACCTGCTGGGGATGTCGCTGATCACCGCGATCCAGTGGCCGGCGCTGGTGTGTCTGGCGCTGCTGTCCGATCCGATCGTGCGGCTGCTGCTGGGGCCGCAATGGCTGGAGGTCATTCCACTGGTCCGGATCACCGCACTGGCCGCGATGCTGCTGGCGCCGATCTACCTGACGTTCCCGGTTCTGGTGTCGGTCGGGCGGATGCGCGAGATGGCGCTGGTCAGCCTGGTGGCGCTGCCGGTGTCCATGGCGGCAGTGCTGATCGCCTCGCGGTTTGGGTTGACCGCCGTGGCCTGGAGCTTGTTTCCCGCCAACGCGGCGTATGTCCTGCCGCTGCTGGTGCTGGTGCAGCGCCACGTGGGGTTCCGGTGGGGCGAGCTGGCCGGGGTGGCGTTGCGCAGCGCGGTGGTGACGTCATGCGCCGGCATGATCCCGGCGGCGGTGCTGCTGGCGCAGGGCACCGGGCCGGGCCTGGCCGGCACCGCGCTGGCCGCCGCCGGGGCTGTCGCGGGATGGGGTGCGGGCCTGGCGCTGTCGGGGCATCCGTTGGGCGCCGAGATCGCGCGCCTGGGTGGCGCCGCCCGGGTGGGCGCGGCCATCCGCCCCCGCCCGGCGGCGCGCCGGTATCAGTGATCGTCCTCGTCGTCGGGCAGCACCTCGATATCGCTGTTGCCATTGGCCAGCTCGTTCAGCCGAAAGGCGGCCTGCGTCCGGTTGGTCGCCTTCAGCTTGCGCATGATGTTTCGGATGTGGACCTTGACGGTACTTTCGGCGAGGTTGAGTTCAAAGGCGATGGTCTTGTTCGCGTCGCCGCGCTGGAGTGCGCGCGCGACCGCCAGCTGCCGTTCGGTAAAATACCTTTCAAGTCCAGGTTTCGACGAGACCCGGCTTTTGAGCGCCTCGCGCAGGATCGCCATGCTGCTGCGCGGGATCACGACACTGTTGGACGACGGCGCGCGGATCGCTTCGATCAGCTCGTCAATGCCGGCATTGGGCGGGATGTAGCTGGACGCGCCGCAATCGATGGCGTCCAGGACGGCGAGGCTGTCGTCATTGCGCGAGATCACGATGACCTGGCGATTGCCGGTCTTGGCGATGAAATCCTGCAGCGCCTCCTTGACGTCAGGGTCCGAGATCTTCTGGTCGCCCAGGTTGTAGAGCACGATTTCGCGGATCTCGCTGTCGCTCTCGCCGTCCTGCCACTTGGCCGCGCTGGAAAACCGGCGCAATTCCACCTCTGGAAAGATGTGGTGGAGCAGGGCGGCCAGGACCTCGATTTCAAAAGGGTTTCCGGAGATCATTGAAATGATGCGCGGCGCCGATGACGGGTGGTCGCGTACGGTCCGAAATGAAGTGGAAATCACTTTGTCATTGCCGCTACTTTCCGCGGCTTTCTTGGTATCCGATTGCATTACTCTTTAACTCCAATCTAATTGCCGCGTGACGGGTCACGCGAAACAGGTGAGCTCTGTGCTCTGAAGATCCGGTCACGGCGGTAACGAAAACTGTACCTGGTCTGAGACGGCAACGGAGTGAAGCGATGCGCGCGCGGACCTACCCATGTCACAGGTCTTCAGTCGGCCCCGCCCGTGCCCAGCACGGCGTTTCACAGTCGAATTCAAGTGAAGCCGCGAATGCGGAAACTCGGGACGGGTTCCAAAGAATTAACACGGCGCAAGAGGCGTGCATTGATGGTTGACAATTACGTGGGAATTAATTGCGTTAAGATGGCGGCATGAAAAAGCATACGCGTGTGATCCCGATCGGGATGAGCGGCAACCTGCTGGAGCTTTTCGAAGCGCTCGAGGCCGGTTTCGACATCGCGGCGATCCTCGACGACGCGCCGCATCTGCAGGGCACCCGATTCCAGACCGTGCCGATCCTTCCATTGTCCGACAGGGGCGCGTTCGAAGACGCGGCGTTCCTGTGCCTGATCGGGTCGCCGGGAAGCTTCCGCAAGCGGGCCGCGCTGATCGAAGGCCTGGGACTGGGGGCGGATCGGTTCCTGACCTTCGCCCATCCCGAGGCCTCGGTGTCGCGCTTTGCCCGGCTGGGGCGGGGATGTGCGTTGAATGCCGGGGTTCTGGTCACCTCGAATGCCCGCATCGGGGACCATGTCCTGATCCTGCCCCGGACCACCGTCCACCATGATGTGGTCATCGGGGATTTCTCGATCGTGGGGGCCGGCGTGATCCTGGCCGGAGGCGTCCGGATCGGACGGGGCTGCTATGTTGCCAGTGGCAGCGTGATCCGGGATGGGATCAACATCGGGGACGGGGCCATGGTGGGCCTGGGATCGGTGGTGGTGCGCGACGTGCCGGCGGGCGCAGTGGTGGCCGGAAACCCGGCCCGGCCCCTGAAGGACCGGACCGGGCACGCCGCGTAAGGACCCGGATCATGGCGTCCGGGCCAGCGGGTCATCCGGCTTGGGTTATTCGGCCTGCGCCAGATGACCTGTATGCCCCGTGTTTCCCGTGTGTCCCGTGTGTCCAGTGCCGGCCGTCCGCGCCAGCGCCTTGATCAGGCCGTTCAGGACCTGGTCCTGATCGGCCCGTGTCATCTGGGCATACAGCGGCAACAGAACCGTGTGGTCGCGGGCCGCTTCCGAATGGGGCAGGGCGACGCGCAGGGGCAGGTCGGCCTGGGCGGGCTCCTGGTGCATGTTCATGATCCCGCGCCGGGTCGCGATGCCGCGGTCCAGCATCTCCTGCATCACGCGCCGCTGGTCCAGGTCGGGGTCCAGGCGGACGGGATAGCTTTGCCAGTTCGACCGGGCCCAGGCGGGTTCGGTGGGCGCGGTGACGCCGAAGACGCCCCGCAGCGTGTCGCGGTAGCGATCCGCCAGCGCCCGACGGCGCGCGATGATGCCGGGCAGGCGCTTGAGCTGTTCGCGCCCGATGGCGGCCTGGATGTCGGTCATCCGGTAATTGTAGCCCCGTACCGGGTAGCTTTCAAAGATCACCTCGGCGCTGCCGTGCCGCGCGGTGTCCGACACCGACATGCCGTGTTGCCGCCAAAGCCGGAACAGCGCGTCCAGCTCGGGATTGTCGGTGGTCAGCATCCCGCCTTCGCCGGTGGTGATCACCTTGCGCGGGTGGAACGAGAAACAGACCACGTCGCCCATCGGCCGCCCGATGCGCCAGCGCGTTCCGTCGTCGGCCAGGATCTCGGAGCCGACGGCGCAGGCGGCATCCTCGATCACCGGCAGGCCGGCCCCGGCGGCCAGCTGCAGCAGCGCGGGCATGTCGCAGGGCATGCCCATCTGGTGCACGGTCAGGATGGCGCGGGTGCGCGGGCCGATCGCCTCGGCCACGCGAGCCGGGTCGATGTTGTAGCCGCCGGGTTCGATATCGACGAAGACCGGCGTTGCCCCGCATTGCCGGATCGCGTTGGCCCCCGCGATGAACGAATGGCTGACGGTGATGACCTCGTCTCCGGGCCCCACGCCCACACCCATCAGCGCAAGGTGCAGCGCCGTGGTGCAGTTGGACACGGCGCAGGCATGGGCCGCGCCGGTCAGGGCGGCGAACTCTGTCTCGAAGGCGGCGACCTGCGGACCCTGCGACACCCAGCCGGACAGAACCGCGCGGCGCGCCGCCTCGGCCTCTTCGGTGCCCATGAGAGGTTTGGCGATCGGGATCATTGCACGTTCACCGGCACGAGGGTACGGGCCTGTTCGCCCCGCCACCAAGCGATCAGGTCCGCGAACCCGTCGCGCGGCCCGATCCGGGCCGTGAAGCCCAAGTCGTGCTTGGCCGCCGAGCAATCGGCCAGCCGCCGGGGCACCGGGTTCACCTTGCGTTCGGGCGCGTGTTCCGGCGCCAGGTCTGGCCGGCCCATGCCCTGCGCGATCAGCCCGGCGATCTCCAGCAGCGTGGTCTCGGTCTGGGAACCGACGTTGTAGACCCGGTCCGAGGCCTGGCTGTTGGCCGCGAGGATGTTGGCGCGCGCGACATCGCGGACGTCGATCAGGTCCAGGGTCTGCAGCCCGTCGCCGAAGACCAGCGGCGGCAGACCGGCGGCGAGGCGTTCCATCCAGCGGACCATGACCTCGGTGTACTTGCCGTGCAGGTCCATCCGGGGGCCGTAGACGTTGAAGTACCGCAGGGCCACGTAATCCAGCCCGTACATGTCGTTGAACGACCGCAGCAGGCCCTCGCCAAAGCTTTTCGCGGCGCCGTAAAGCGTGCGGTTGCCATAGGGCGGATCGGATTCCGGCGTGGGGAAATGCGGCGCGCTGCCGTAGATCGAGGCCGAGGAGGCCATGACCACCCGGCCCACCTTGTGGCGGACGCAGTCCTGCAACAGGCCGTAGGTCGCCTGCACCATGACCGACATCGCCTCGTCCGGTTCGCTGGCGCAATGGGTGATCCTGAGCGCCGCCTGGTGGAAGACGATATCGCTGCCGGCCACCAGCCGGGACATGGCCGCGCGGTCGCGGATGTCGGCCTGGACCAGTTGTACGCGGCTGGATTGCAGTGCCTCGGCAAGGTTTTCGGGGCGGCCGCGCACCATGTTGTCGACGACCACGATCCGTTCGACGTGCTCGTCCAGCAGCTGGTCGACGATATGCGAGCCGACAAAGCCGCTGCCGCCGGTGACAAGGACGCGGGCGCCCTGCAGTTTCTGTAGCGCGTTCATGCGACGGCCTCCTCGAACAGCCGGTCGGGACGTTCCGACAGGGCGATGACAGCGGCCGCGACCTGGCCGACCTCTTTCATGGTCAGTTCCGGGAAGATCGGCAGCGACAGGGTTTGTCCCGCGTAGGCCTCGGCCACCGGAAAACTGCCGGGACCGTCGGCGATGGCGGCATAGGCCGGCTGCAGGTGCACGGGACGCGGATAATGGACATTCGTCGCGATGCCCGCCTCGGCCAGGGTCTGGCGCAGGATGTCGCGGTGGTCGGTGACTATGGCATAGACGTGGTAGACATGGTCGTGGCCGTCCGATGGCGCCGGGCACTTGAAATGATGGGACAATGCGGCGTCATAGGCCTGCGCCACCTTGCGCCGGGCCGCGTTCCAGTCATCGAGATGGCCAAGCTTGACGTCCAGCACCGCGCCCTGGATCGCCTCCATCCGGTAATTGTAGCCGCGCAGCGCGTGGACCGACCGTTCCACCTGGCCCCAGTCGCGCAGGGTGCGCAGCCGGCCGGCCAGGTCCGGGTCGTCGGTGGTGATCGCCCCGCCTTCGCCGGCGGCGCCCAGGTTCTTGCCGGGGTAGAAGCTGAAGCAGCCCATGTTCCCGAAGGCGCCCGCGCGGACGCCATCCCGTTCGGCCCCGTGGGCCTGTGCGGCATCCTCGATCAGCACCAGGTTGTTGGCATTGGCCACCTGGGCAAGCGCCACCATGTCGGCAAGCCGCCCGTGCAGGTGCACCGGGACGATGGCCCGGGTGCGCGGCGTGACCGCGCGGGCGCATTTGTCCGGGTCCATGGTCAGGGTCTCGGGATCCACGTCCACCAGGACCGGTTTCGCCCCGCAATAAAGGATCGCCGCGATGGTCGCCACGAAGGTCGACGGCACGGTGATCACCTCGTCCCCAGGGCCGACGCCTGCCGCCAGAAGGGCCAGGTGCAAAGCCGAGGTGCCGGTGTTGACGGCGACGGCGTAGCAGGTGCCGCAATAGGCCGCGAAGTTGTCTTCGAAGCATTCGACCGGTTCGCCCAGGACATAATGGCCGCTGCGCAGGGTGGACAGGACGGCGGCCTCGATTTCATCCGCGATCGTGATGTATTGCCGCTTGAGATCGAGAAACGGGATCATGATGCTTCCTTCAGGTTGACAAGATCGACAGGGTGTCCGCGCAACCGGCAGGACCGGCTGGCGGCGGCGAGCATTTCCACGACGCGCAGCCCGCTGTGACCATCCGTGAGCGGTGGTGTCGCCGTTTCGATGCTGCGGGCGAATTCCTCGATTTCGGTCACGAGCGCTTCGCGGGACGACAGGGCCGGCGCGTACATGTCGCCCAGCCGGTAGGACACGAGATGGTCGTAGGGACCTTCGCTGCGGGCGGCACCGCGGTCGTAGATCTTGATCTTTTCGCTGGTCTGCATGTCGTCCCAGACCACCATCTTGCGGCTGCCGCCGATCAGGGTCTGCCGGATCTTCACCGGGGCCAGCCAGTTCACGTTGAGGTTCGCCATGGTGCCGCCGTCGTAATGCACGGTCAGGTGGGCCATGTTCTCGGGGCTGCCTGACAGGAAGCTTGCGGCGCAGGCCGAGATCGCGACCGGCGCCTGCCCGAGCAGGTGATCGAGGATCGCGAAATCATGCACCGCAAGGTCCCAGATCACGTTCACGTCGCGCTGGAACAGGCCCAGGTTCACGCGCGTGGAGTCGTAATAGTAAAGCGCGCCCAGCTCGTCCGCGCGCAGCAGTTCGGAGATCTTGCGCACCGCGGGCGTGTAGACAAAGGTGTGATCCACCATCAGCGTCAGGCCGCGCCGGTCGGCCTCGGCCACCAGCTCCGTCGCCTGGGCGACGGTTTCGGTCATCGGCTTTTCCACCAGCACGTGCTTGCCGGCGCGCAGCGCGGCAAGCGCCAGCGGGTAATGGGTGTGGACCGGCGTGGCGATCATGACGGCGTCGACGGCAGGATCGCGCAGCATGTCGTCGAAATCGGCCGTCATCCGCGCCGAGGGGTGGCGCAGCGCCGCGCGCTGCTGTGCCTGGGGCGAGGGATCGGCGATCATCTCGACCCGCGCGACCCCGCTTTCCGCAGCGGCCCGGGCCAGGTTCGGACCCCAGTAGCCGTATCCGGCCACACCGACCCCGATCATGACCGCGCTCCGGCCTGGGGCCGCGCCATGTGTTGGCCCGTCAGGCGGCGGCGCGGATCGCCGACGATCCGGGCGGGCACGCCGCAGACCGTGGTGAAATCGGGGACGTCGCGGGTGACGACCGCGCCGGCGCCGATCAGCGCGCCGGCACCGATCCGCACGCCCGGCAATATCGTCGCGTTCGTTCCGATCGAGGCGCCGCGCCCCACGTGCACCTGTTCGCACGCCCAGTCGCCGCCCCCCTTCAGCGTGCCGTCCTCGTTGGTGCTGGCGGGGTAGCGGTCGTTGGTGAACATCACCCCGTGACCGACAAAGACCTCGTCTTCAAGCGTGACGCCTTCGCAGAGAAAGCTGTGCGAGGATATCTTGCACCGGGCGCCGACAACGCAGCCGGACTGGATTTCCACGAAGGCGCCGATCCGCGAGGCGGCGCCAATGGTGCATCCGTAGAGGTTGACCAGATCGGGCTGGAAGATGCGCGCGTCCGGCGCGATGTGACAGTTCTCGATTGCCAAGGTGGGGTGCTCCGTTCCGGGCCCGGCCGCGATTCCAGCAGGGCGATGCCATGGCACGAGTGTCGGAGCGGCGGCCTTCGGAGAAAATCGTCCGAACGGCCGTTACCGGTCATCCAAAGGCACAGGGCAGGGCGGACAAGCGGGCCATTCGCGCGACGGCCACGCCATTCGTCTGACACCGGGGACGGCATCCCCTTGGCGAATGCCGAAAAAAGCCCCGGCCGCTGATGCGGCCGGGGCGGATGGTCGTGAGTGGTGGGCGGGCCGGATCAGAGGACCGACAGCTCGTCGAACACGTGGCCGTCCATCAGGGTGGGTTCGAAACCGCCATGCCCGGCATCTTCGTGGACCGGCTGGACGTCTGTGCCCTGGGCCCGCTCATCGAGAACGCGCGCGATCAGCGTCGCGGTGTCGATCTCGAAGATCTGCGAGGCCGGGCTGTCACGGTCCCACCCGGACCGGATGGTGTCCAGGAAGGCGAAATCGTCCGTCCCGAAGTCGAAATCGCCCACGGTGCGGCCGGCAATCGCCGCGTCGGTAGCGGTGCTGTCCGTCCCGGCCGTGCCCGACGCGGCGCTGTCGACCAGGGTCGTCAGGCCGGTTTCGAGCTGGAGTACGGGCGCGGTCGTTTCGATGGTCGGTTCCGCTGCCTGGTCGGTTTCGATCACCAGGTCGACCCAGTAGTTGCTTTCCTGGTAGGCCTCGTCGGGAAAGCTCATGCCGCGCCCGTAGGAAAACACCCCGGCATCCGCGTCGATCGAGATCGGGCCGGTGTCGACCGCCTCGTCGAAATAATCCTGGGTCACGGCGTATTGGCCGTGGCGGTTGTAGTAGGATGCGACGTACTGCTCCCCTTCTTCCAGTTCGACGGGCGCGTTGAATTCGACCGTCTGCCAGCCGGATTCAGTGACCACGGCCGAGGCCCGCGCCACCCGTTCGCCGTCATCGTTCCACAGGGCGATGGATTGCCGCCCGACATTGTCCGGGCTCACGTAGATCTCGAGCGCCATCAGCTGGGCATCGACATCGGCGGTGAATTCCAGGCCCAACGTGACCGCCTGCTGATCCTGTTCGGCGATGAAGTCCGGCTGTTCCGTGGTCTCCCAGATGCCGAACTGGCTGGCTTCGTCAGCCGGCAGCTCGGGCGTTTCGGGTTCGGGTGTCGGTTCGGGATCGGGTGTCGGTTCGGGATCCGGGGTCGGCTGAACCGGCTCGGGGTCCGTGGTCGGATCGGGATCGGGCTCGGTGGTCGGCGGAACCGGATCGGGTTCCGTATCCGGGGTGGACGGCGTCTCGGTCACCATCTCGTCGGAGCCGCTTTCATAGGCGCCGATATCAACCACGCCATCGGCCCGCGCGTCCCCGTCAAGATCATTGGCCGCAAGCCCGTAGTCGGAGGTTCCCGCATCGATGGCGGCCGAACCCTCGGTCAGGCGGAAATCGTTCGGCGCATCGACAAAGCCCGGGTCGACGCCCAGCAGGTTGCCATCCGCTTCCGAGGGCATGGCGTTGTTGCCGTCCGTGCGCACCGATGCCTCGCCCGGCGTGCCGGTGTAGGTCAGGTTGTTGGCCCACACGACATTGTCGTTGGTGTAGCCGCCGTATGAGGTGTTGTCGATCGCGCGGTTGTCGGCATCCACCGAAGGATCGACCACCGCGATGTTGTTGACGAAGGTGTTGTTGCTGGATTGCGAATTGCTGATCTCGCCCCGCCAGGTGCCGGTGTTCGCGGGGTCCTGGTTGTTGTGGTAGGCGGTGTTGCCGCGCACCGTGACGTTGTCGCTCCAGGTGACCTGGATCCCCTTGCCGCCGTTCTCGTAGACGACGTTGTTCTCGACCAGGGTCGGGTAATCGTAGGAGGGATAAGCGCTGTTCTGGGTGCTCTGGAAATCATCGATGATGATGCCGTTGCCATCCGTATGATCACCGGATTCGGTGACGTTGTCGTAGGACACGTTGTCCTTGATGACCGTGCGGTAGCCCTCGGTGGTGGTATCGCCGGTGATGTTGCGGTTCTCGTAGACCGAGATGCCGGAATACCAGCCGCTTGACGCGTTGCCGTAGGTGGTATTGCCCTCGATCACGTAGAATTCGCCATAGATCGCCGACAGGCCCGATGCGCCGTTGTCGTGCGAGATGTTGTTGCTCATCGTGATGTGGTGCGAATTCTGCGCTTCGATGCCGTGATAGGCGCTGCCGTAGATCTCGAACCCGTCGATCGTTATGTAGCTGCCTTCGATGGTGAACCCGTTTCCGGCATTTCCGGGGACCACCGCGGCGGCGCCGGGCACCTCCGATCGGATGGTGATGTCGCCTTGGGGCGACCCGTCGATGCCGACATAGACGCTTTCGTTGTAGGTGCCTGGCTTGACGACCACTTCGTCCCCGGGTTGCAGGCCGGAATTCACCGCCTGGTTGATCGACGCATAAGGAGAGGCTTCGCTGCCGTCGCCATTGTCACTGCCTGTTGTCGAAACGTAGTAGGTTGCCATGTTGGTCGCGCCTCTTTCGGTACTGGCTTGTCCATTCGGATGAGTGGAATGACCAATCGATACCAGCGGCGCGTTTTCACTAACCAGATTTGCAACCCCCCCCGGAATCCCCCCGGGCAAAGAGCCGCCGACCGCATTTGTGGCATTGTCACCAGCCGGTTTGGCGAATGCGGGAATTCCCTGTGCGGGCCAATATGTTGAGGTGTCCGGCCCGTAGTGGGCCGAGATCTGCGCAGAGGTGGCCAGGCTCACCAGAACAGCGAAAATCCACGGGCGGAGAACCGCGCAGAGACCTGTGAATATCGGGGAGTGAGGTCGAAACGGATCGCCGCGCGCATGCTGAAGGGGCGGAGAAGCCCCGCTTGGGCGCCGCGAGGCACGTCGGGATTCGTCGCCCGCCCCCGTCAGGGAGCGGCGATCGGAGAAGGAAGCCCGCCCTGGCACGCGGTCACCGCCGGGCGGATTCCGGTGGGGTCGTGACCGGCGGGCACATCAGGCCGCGACCCTGTTCCAGGGGCCGTCGCCGGCCCAGTGGACAACGTAGCTTTTGGCCAGGACGAAGCGTTCCGTGTAGATCGGCAGGTCGGGAAAAAGCGCCTTGAGCTCGCGCTTGACCAACAGGTTGACGTGATCGAGCTGGTAGCGCCGGACCTGCATGTCCGCATCGCGGCACCAGCGCAAGTGCGACAGCGACAGCAGCCGCACCCCCAGCGGCTTGCCCACCCAGTGGACGAAGGGGGCGTGGAAATGCGGTTCGATCGGGAATTCCCAGGCCGGTGTCTGGATCCAGCCGGACCGGCCCACGCGCACCACTTCGCCGGCCATCGCCGCCATGTCATCCCAGCAGCCGACATGTTCGATGACCGAGTTCGAATGCACAAGGTCAACGGATTTGTCCGGGAAATCAGACAGCTGGCGGGCATCGCCGATCTGGAACGAACAGGCGACGCCGGGCATCGCGCGGCTGATGTCGCCGAATTCCGTTTCGTCCTGGTTCAGGAAGATGATGCTGCGGATTCCGTCCAGCCCGACGTTTTCCCAGTACTCCGGGCGCCCGCCGACATCGAGAATGTCGATCTGGCGGCCCAACGTCCGGGACATCTTCAGGATATGGGCGTGCAACCGCGCGCCGCGTTTCTTGCGGAATGTGTTGACTGACTGATTGAAGCCCATGTCCTTGTCCTGTTCCCCTGCCGTGCGCGCGGGTCGCGCGGTGCCGTTGGTTTCCCTGTCGCCCGTCCGACGGTCAGCCCGGCGGCGGTGCATCCGGCGCCGGGAAATGCCGCAGCCCGGTGCGCTGCATCGCGACAAGCGCCATGTAGCCCGGGACCACCCTGAGATAGCGGCGCCACAAACGGCGTGGTTCCGTCGCCAGCCGGAAGGCCCATTCCAGGCCCGCCCGCTGCATCCAGCCCGGCGCCTGCAGGGTGTTGCCGGCGTGAAAGTCGAAGGCGGCACCGACGCCGATCAGCATGCCGGCGTCCAGCCGATCACGCATCCGGGCCATCCAGCGTTCCTGCCGGGGCGCGCCCAGCCCGACCCAGACGATATCGGGCGACGCGGCGTTGATACGCCGCGCGACGTCGTCTTCCTCGTCCCCGGTCAGCGGGCGGAACGGCGGAGCATGGGTCCCCACGATCCGGGCCCGCGGATAGGCCTTGCCCAGTCGCGCCTCGAGCCGCAGCAATGTGGCCGGTGTCGCGCCGTAAAGGTAGTGCCGCAGACCGGGCCGCGCGAAGAGTTCAAGCATCAGGTCCGGGCCATAGACCCGCCCGGCGTCGTCATGTCCCTGGCGGTGCAATTCCCAGACCAGCGGCATGCCGTCGGGCGTCACGAGGTAGGCGCCGTTGAAGACGGCCCGCAGCGTTTCGTCGCGCTGGCAATCCACCAGCCCATGCGCCCCGCAGACGCAGACATACCCCCTTTGGCCATCCGCTATGGCCCCGGCAATCCGGTCGGCCGCCATGGCCAGGTTCAGCGCCGAGACCCTGACCCCAAGCAGGTTGATCCCGGGGATCGTGTGCGGCTGCGGCGCGGTCGTTGCCGTTGAAGGCAGGGACATGTCGGTTTCCCTCCGAAGGAATATGCCCAAGGTTGAGCGGAGCCGCATCCGGTTGGAAGTCGGCCGTTCGGACGACCGCCACATCCAAAAGGTACACCCCGGCCCGGTGAAACGGGTCGACGGGCCCGAAACAAGCACCGGACGACCGGCCGACCCCTTGGCGGCCCGTGCTGGTGAAGGTCGATGCATCAGGCGCGCCGGCCGCCGCCCGTCGAAATGGGCCTCGCCTTGGCCGGTTTGCTACCTGGGCAGCAGCTTTACTTCGCAGGAAAACAGGTACCCGATACCACGGACCGATCGTATCAGGTCCAATTCCTCCGAGCCGTGTTCGAGTTTGCGGCGCAGGCGCGCGACGTGACCGTCGATAACCCTGTCCTGCGGGGACCAGGGCCGCCCGAGGACCGCGCGGCTGAGTTGATCCCGGTTCATGATCCGGCCCGGATGGCGCACGAAGATTTCCAGAAGCTTGACTTCGATTTCCGTCAGTTCGACGGATGAACCGTCTGCATGTTTCACCGTGCTTCGACCCAGTTCGAACGTGGTGCTGTCGAAGGCGACCGAAGATGTGCGCGCGATCTCCCTGCCATAAAGCGTGAGTGTCCTCCTGACGCGGAGAATGACCTCGCGCATCATGAAGGGCTTCACGATATAGTCGTCCGCGCCGGTCTCGAGGCCATTCAGCCGGTCACTGGGCGTGGCCTTGCCCGTGATCATGAGCACGGGGATATCCCATTTCCGGCGGATCTGCTTGGCGATTTCGAGCCCGGAATCATTTCCCAGCGTCAAATCCAGTGTTATGATGTCGACAATGTTGGTTTCCAGTGCATCGAACATGGATTGGCGATCTTCAGCTTCAAGAACGTTCCACCCCTCCGCTTCGAAACCGGCCTTTAAAACGGTCCGGCAGCCGGGTTCATCATCAACTACGAGTATTAAAATTTCTTGCATTGATTCCCGCGCCCTGCAGGTTGGCTATGTAAAGCCTCTGCACCGCTTGAATGACAGGTCGTTAATTCTAGCATATGAATTCGTGATTCACTAAGCGGCATATCATCATAGGCGTCCGAAATCTGCCTGTGCGTGCATCCGCAACGGCGTCAGATCCCCTTGATTGCATCAGCGCTGGCCGGGCTGTGGTGCGACGGGGTTCACAGGTATGGGCGGACATCTGGATCAAATCGGCCTTCGGCCATAGGTCAGACGGCTTTCCCCACGATGTGCCGCCAATCGGGGCGGCCGGGCCGGGATTGAGAGACACGGCAATTGGGCCCATATTGGACCAATGCCGATTTTTTTCAGGAAATGAGCCTGCGTCATTTGATTTGGCGTTTTGAACTGGCGGCGAGGTGGTGAGGTTTGCGTTTTCGGTCGGGAGATTTAGATATTCGCAGGCGAGGTTGATGACATTTTCGTTCTGGTTGAATTTCAAAAATGTCCCTAATCATAAGGCGCACGCCTTGATTTGGCGGATATATCCAACTTGGAGCATGGTCATAAAGACCCGGGGAATCCGCGACGAGGAATGGAAAGAGACGCGTAACTGCAACAGCTGTATCGAATTATGGGAAGACATGGCGCCTTTGCCAGCAGGTGCGGCTGTAATTCCCCCCGAAGGAACAGCGTCAGCTCGGCGCCCGGCGCGCGCTATCCGGTTGTCTGGCCCATTGCCCTGTTCAAAGCCGAGGCAAGCTGGATCAGGCTGTAGGGTTTTTCAAGAACTTCGGTATCGTTCAGCAACGCCGCACCCGGAAGATTGATCAGTTCGGACCGGTAAGCCGACGTCAAAAGCACTCCGACGTGGGGCATCTCGGCGCGGATCCATTGCGCCAGTTCCAGCCCGTTTCGCTTTCCGGGCATCAGGATGTCGCTGAACACGACACGGATCTTCCTGTCATCTGCGAGGCAGTCAATGGCTTCGGCTGCGTTGCGTGCTTGGCGCACCTCGTAACCAAGGGCCTGAAGACGCTGGCGCGTGGTTTCAAGCACCGCCGTGTCATCCTCGACCAGAAGAACGCGCTCCCCCCGGCCTCGCCTTGCCTCCTCCACGGAAATGTCCGCCCGGGCGATGACCGGGCACCGTGTCGTCCTGGGCAGGTAAAGGCTGATCCTCGCGCCGTCTCCGGGCGTGCTCTCGATATGCATGAAGCCGCCCGATTGCTGGACGAAACTCTTGACGCTGAAAAGGCCCAGCCCGGCGCCTGTGTCATTCTCCTTCGTCGAAAAGAACGCATCCGATGCCCGCTCAAGCACCTTTTCGGACATGCCGAGACCATTGTCGGACACCGACAGGCAGACATGATCGCCCGGCTTCGCACCGGGCAGGTCCGCGGCGGCGGCAGCGTCAAGCGACACGTTCCGGGCGCGAATGACGATTTCGCCGCCTTCCGGCATCGCGTCGCGGGCGTTCAGGGCCAGGTTCATGAGGGCGGTGTCGACTTCGATCGGGTCGACATAGACGTGCCAAAGATCGCTTGCGATGTCGCTGTCCAGCTTCACGCGCCCGCCAAGGACACGTTCGAGCAGGCCGCAGACATCGGCAACATGGGTCGAGAGCACGACGGTTTCGGGGTCAAGCTGCTGGCGGCCGGCAAGGGACAGCAGGCGTTGCTTCAGGGTCGTCCCGAGACCGGCCGCCTTGACGGCCTGTTCGAGGAACAGCTTGGCTTCGTCGTCGGAGATCCGCATTTCGGCCAGTTCGATATTGGCCATCACGATCGTCAGCAGGTTGTTGAAGTCATGCGCGACCGCCGAGGCCAAACGCCCGATGGTTTCCAGACGCCGCGCCTGCGCCAACTCATCGGCCGACTTGCGCCATTCGGTGATATCCGTCGCTGCTCCGAACCATTCCACGATCTCGCCGGCATCGTCCAGCATGGGAACGGCGCGGGAATGGGTCCAGCCCAGGCTTCCGTCCGGCCGTTTCACCCGATGCTCTACTTCGAAGACGCTCTTGGTCTGGATCGCCGTGGCGATGGCCTCGCCGACCATGGGCTGATCCGCGGGATCGATGTACTTGTCCATCCAGGCCGGGTCCGGTTCGGTCGTGTCGTGCATGAAGCCGTTGCCATCCAGTTCGCGCATCTCGGACCAGTCGGGGCCCATGCGATAGACGGCGTAGGATGTCGCGTTCACGAGAGCCCGGAAATGTTCGTTTGTCTCGCGCAGGGCTGCTTCTGCCTTGTGCAGGCGGGTGACGTCGACGATCGTGATGACGACGCCGTCGATCCTGTCCTCGAGCGTGCGATAGGGTCGCATCCGCACAAGCACCCAGGCATCGCCGTTGATTGCGACTTCCCGTTCGATCGGGACGAGGTCGTTCAGCAGCGTTCGCGTGTCCTCGACGAACCCGTCATAGAGCAGCCGGTGCGAGAAGTCGGTGATCGGGCGCCCGATGTCGTGGCAGGTGATGTTGAAATACTCGCCGACGCCTCGTGTGAACAGCTTGATCCGCAGGTCCGGGTCCAGGAACAGCGTTCCGCCCTCGGTGGCCGCGATCAGGTTCTGCAGGTCCGAATTGGCACTCGACAGGTTGCCGACCTTGATCGCCAGCTCGCGGTTGAGGGTCTGCAGCTCTTCCTTGCTCGCCTGCAGCTCTTCGGTGGTCAGGTCATGACCGGATCGGCTGGACCTGAGCTGTTCCCGGGCGACGTCAAGCTCCTGGTCAAGCTGTGCCACGATCCCGTCCGGGACCGTGCCCGGCAGAGGTTCAACCGGCCCGTCAAGTGTTTCAGGCTCGGAGCCTTCGTTGAACACGACCAGGCAATGGGTGACCGACCCGTCGCGCAATACGGGGCGCACATTCAACAACACGCGCCGTATCCGGGCATCGAAGGCGATGCGGATCGGCGGCGTCAGGCTGGGTTCCCCCTTTTCGAAGGCCTGGTGAAGGCTGCGGCGCAGATACGGCCGAAGGTCCGGAAGGATGATCTGCATGATGTTGTCGGACGGGGTTTCGCCGGGATGCAACAGGTATCGCCCCGCGGTATCGGACAGGTGCAGAACGCGTAATTCGGAATCCACCAGCAGGCTGGGCGGCGCCAGGTCCTCAAGCGCCCGGTAATGCAGGACCGCTTCGGCATGATCGTTCGAATTCGCATGCCGATCCGGTGTCGCCGACTGCGAAAGCCCGCCGGAGACCGGCAAAGGCTGGCGTTCAACGCTGTGCCTGGTGTCGATCAGTTCGGCCAGTCGCGCGGCAAGCCCCCTGACCGGAAGAACGAAATCGGCGCACCCGGTCGCGATCGCCGCCCGTGGCATGGAGTCGTGCGCGGCCTCGTCGGGATCCTGCACCATGACCACACCACCGGCTTCCTTGATCGCGCGCACGCCAACCGCCCCATCCGCGCCCCCGCCCGAAAGGATCATCGCGACCCCGTCGCGATGCCGCTTGGCAAGTGACAGGAAGAAAGTGTCGATCGGCGTTCGCCGGCCACGCGGCGCCTTGAAGGGGCGCGTCTCTATCACGTGATCCGTTGCAAGGACCTCGCGGTCAGGAGCGGCGACGTACACGTGGTCCGCCATCAACTCGCACCGGCCGGATATCTCCTGGACGGTCATGGCCGTATGGCGGGACAGGATCGAAACAAGGTCGCTGGGACGCGTCGGATCAAGATGCGCCACTATCACGAAAGCAGTGCCAAGATCGGCCGGGAGCGCATCGAAGAGCTTGGTCAGTGCCGCGAGGCCGCCGGCGGAACTGCCGATGGCAACGGTGATCACCCGAGAGGTTTTTCCCTTGTCGTCCTGGTCCGAAGAGATGTCCGGCGCCTGCCCGGCCGGTATCTCTTCATCATTGTCGGATTTGCTCATTCCAGCACACTGCACCTTCGCGAACATCGAACGACAATGACATATCACAGATCGTCGGCGATGAGCGAAATGACAGGCTCAAGGCGTGAATGTGTCCCGGAGGTGCCGAGCGGCACTTCGCCGGGCCTTGTCGCAGCCAGGGCTCGAACGCGACATCGGGGTCGTCTTTCGCCCGAACACCGAAGGCTGGGCCAGATGCCCGGACGGCACACCATCGCAGACGCTGCGCGGATGTCGGTCTTTGCCGGCCTGGCCCCTGAAGACGTCGATGCCGAAACCACTCCCCGGTTTCGTCACCTCTCGGGGATCGACCGAGCCGGCGATCCTGCGAAAGAGCTTTCGATGGTCAGCAGCCTCTCCCGCGCCGCGTTCGTGCGAAGACGCCCGCGACCCGCGGCCTTGGGCACGACGCGATCGGCCGGGAATGGCGTGCACCTTTCCGGGCAGCGCGCGCGTTCGCGGAGTTTTGCAAGGTCCATCACGTCTATGCAGTCGGACCTGACCAATTGGATCGCCTTCTCTTCGTCCAGCTGATGCAGCGCACGGCACAGCGTTTCGACTGTCATGTAAAGTAGCGCGGCAAGGTCACGGCGCGACAGCTGAACGTCGATCCTGGGATGATGCTGAGCATCGGAATTCGGGATCTGGTCCAGGATCCACAACGCCACCCTCTGGACGGTGCTGCGCCCCCGCATCTTGGTCACGAACAGCTGCAGTTCGGCCACCTGCTGAAGCATGGTATCGACATAGGCCCGCAGCGGTTCGGTTCCGCGTTGCAGGAACATGTCCCAGGTCGCGCGAGGCATCCAGCAGACATGCGCCGGTGTCGCCACTTCGCAGGCAAAATTCTGGCTGCCGTCGGACGGAACACCAATAAGCTGACCGCTGTGCAGGACCTGCAGCAAGTGCTCGTCCCCGTGCTCGGTCACCGCGGCGACCTTGACGAGGCCGGACCGGATGACACCGATGCAGTCCCCGGTCTCGCCCTGCGCCACCAGTTCCGCACCACATCCGTATTTTCTTTGCGTGCTGCGTTTTGCAAATTCCGACAGTGACGCCGGATCAAGGTTGGCACAAAATCCGCTCTGCCTTGCGGAACATCCCCGGCAACGCGAACAGTTCTCTTTTTCCTGATTCGAAATGGAATGCATGGCCCTCTCCCCCATGAGCGCACCCCCAGATACTTGCAAATAATCGAATGCGTTTCAGCAGAAGAATTGTGCAGAATTGTGCAGGGACAGGCGCACCTGCCCCGGACCGATACCGCGTGGAGAACCACGTTTGCGGGCCACGGGAGGGGCCGGCTGTCAAACCTTGTTCGGGGATACCCGCCGGACGGAGCTGAAGGGATGGTACAGACCGTCCGGCGGATTTCTTCGCGGGGCCCGGTGTATTGCCGGGCAGGAATGGGACGAGTGCCCGCGAATTAACTTGATCATGCCCGGTTCGGATGTCCTTGGCATTGTCCGCCGTCAATCGATCGCGGGCCATCCTGTCAGCGTCAATCCCGGGGCCAATGCCAGCGGTCGTGGGGGCCGGTCCTGCATCAGGCCGAGGTCGCGCGTTTCGAGCGCGCCGCGACCATGGCATGCGCCAGAACATCATCGACCGTTTCGAGCAGGATGAATTCGACATGCCGGCGGACGGTCTCGGGGATGTCATCCAGGTCGCGCTTGTTGCGTTTGGGCAGCAGCACCCGCTTGATCCCCGCCGTCCACGCCGCGACCACCTTTTCGCGGATCCCGCCCACCGGCAGCACAAGACCCCGCAGCGATATCTCTCCGGTCATGGCGGTGTCGCTGCGCAGCTTGCGGTCCAGCAGGACCGAGGCCAGGGCCGCGAACATCGCCACGCCGGCGCTTGGCCCGTCCTTGGGCGTGGCCCCGGCGGGCACGTGGACGTGAATGTCCGATGATCCGATGAGCTGCTCGTCGATGCCAAGCTTCGTGGCCCGGGCCCGGATCAGCGACAGCGCCGCGAGCGCGCTTTCCCGCATCACTTCGCCCAGCTGTCCGGTAAGGACCAGCTTGCCCTTGCCGGGATAGCGGCTGGCCTCGATGAACAGGATGTCGCCGCCGACCGGGGTCCAGGCCAGGCCGGTCGCCACGCCCGGCAGGCTGGTGCGCATGGCGACCTCGTTCTCGTGACGCGGGGCGCCCAGGATCGCATTCAGGTCCGCCTCTGCGATCGTGACCTTTTCGGTCTTGCCTTCGGCGATATCGACGGCCGCGTGCCGCAGGATGGCCGCGATATGTCGTTCCAGCCCGCGCACGCCCGCCTCGCGCGTGTAGGCGCGGATCAGCTGGCGCAGCGCGGACTTGCGGATCTTGACCTGCGCATCCGAAAGCCCCGTCGCCGCAAGCTGCGCCGGCACCAGGTAACGCTTGGCGATCTCGAGCTTTTCTTCTTCCAGGTAACTGCCCAGGGCGATGATTTCCATGCGGTCGAGCAATGGCGCGGGAATGGTGTCGAGCGTGTTGGCCGTTGCCAGGAACACCACCTGCGACAGGTCGAAATCCACCCCCAGGTAATTGTCCCGGAACGTGGCGTTCTGCGCGGGGTCCAGCACCTCGAGCAGGGCCGCCGACGGATCCCCGCCGATTCCGTGGCCCATCTTGTCGATCTCGTCCAGCATCAGCACGCAATTGCGCGCCCCGGCGCGCCGGATCTGCTGGATCACCATGCCAGGCATCGCGCCGATATAGGTGCGCCTGTGGCCGCGGATCTCGGCTTCGTCATGCAATCCGCCCAGGCTCATCCGGACGAAGGGCCGGTGCATCGTGCGCGCGATCGACTGGCCCAGGGATGTCTTGCCCACGCCCGGCGGGCCGACGAAACACAGGATCGGGGCCTTGCCGTCCGGCGCCAGCCGACGCACTGCAAGGAATTCCAGGATGCGCGACTTGATCTTCTGAAGACCGTAATGATCCGCGTCGAGCATCTGGCGCGCCTCGGCCAGGTCGATCGGGGCGGACGAGGGAAGGCGCCAGGGCAGATCCACCATCCAGTCGAGCCAGCCGCGCAACATGCCCGCTTCGGGCCCGCCCGGCGACATCCGCTCGTAACGGCCTAGCTCGGTCAGCGCCTGCTGTTCCACCGCTGCCGGCATTCCGGCGGCCATGATCGCCTGCGACAGCTCGGCGATCTCCTCGGATGTGTCGTTGCCGTTTTCCCCAAGCTCGCGACGGATCGCGGCAAGCTGTTCGCGCAGGATCACCTCGCGGTGGCGCTCCTCCAGTGTGTCGCGCACCTGTTCCCCGATTTCGCGCGTGATGCGAAGGATTTCGATCCGGCGCGTCAGCTTCTCGGTCACCTTTTCGATCCGCGCCGCGACGTCCACGGTTTCAAGGATCTCCTGCCGGTCTTCGGGTGTGAAATCGCAGTAGGCGGCGGCAAGATCCGCCACGTAGCCGAAGTCGGTCATCGTGGCGAGCGAATCGGCCAGGCCCTCCGGCGCCTTGGGCAGCAACTTCAGATGCTGCGAGGCCATGTCGCGCAGGCGCAGAAAGCGCGCCTCGTTTTCGGGCCTGGTATCCGCCTGCTCGTCCATGATCTCGACCTGAGCGATCATGCAGGGCTGTTGTGCCGACAGGCCGGTCAGGCGGAACCGGGATGTCCCCCGGCAGATCGCCTGGTTGCCTATCCCCGGCGTACTGACATAGCGCAGGATGCTGGCCATGCAGCCAACGCGATGCAGATCCTCGACACCGGGCGCCTCGTCGTCTGGGTCGCGCTGCAGCACGATCCCGATGGGAAGATCCTCGCGCAGCGCTCTCTCGACGCCTGCGATGCTGGTCAGGCGGGACACGGACAGGGGGACCACCGTGCCGGGAAAGACCACGAAGTTGCGCATCGGAACAAGGATCAGCTGATCCGCGCGGAGCGGCGTCGCGACTGTCTGCGTGCCGTCTCCGGCCATTGTTGCTCCGGTACTGTCCACCGCATCAGGTTTCGTCATTCTCCTGGCCCTGCACTTTTCTCAATCGGATCAAAAGACACCCCCGGACCGCTTCGCGACTGACGTGATAGGCCCGGTTCGGAACCGCGACCTGGCGTTCGAACGGCCCCCAGGGCAGTTCCATGCGCAGGATGGCCGCGCCGCGCAGTTCCGCGGGCCGGGACCTGTTGCCCCGGATCCTGAGCCTGCCCTGCGCGACCTCGACATCGACCGAAGCCGCATCCACCCCCGGAAGCGCCACGACGGCAAGCAGTTCGGTTTCGGTTTCGATCAGGTCCAGCGGGGGCTGCCAGACCGTCGCGGATGACGTGTCGAACCCAAGCCTGTGCATTTCCAGCAGCCGATCGAGCCGGGACAGGGCATCGCCAAACAGGGTGTTCTGCAAGTTGGGTCCGACCATCACGACCTCGGCGAAACGGCTTTCCACCTTTGGATAACGCATCCTGCGGATTGGACCATTGTCGGCGCGCAATCGGGGGGCATAGAAATGTCGCCAACCCGACACGGAAACCTGCGCCGCCCGATGGGCCGGCGCCATCCGGGATGGCCCGTCTTGAAGCAGTGGAGGTTCGAATGACGGCGTATGATCTTTCCGGAAAGCGCATCTGGGTCGCCGGCCATCGCGGCATGGTCGGAAGCGCCGTCGTCCGGCGGCTTGCCTCGGAAGGTTGCACGGTCATCACGGCGGGACGGGACGTGGTCGACCTGACGCGCCAGGCCCAGGTCCATGACTGGATGTCGCGCGAAAGGCCCGACATCATCGTCATGGCCGCGGCCAAGGTCGGTGGCATATTGGCCAACCACACCCGGCCCGTCGATTTCCTGCTGCAGAACCTGCAGATCGAGACCAACATCGTCGAAGCCGCGCATGCCAATGACGTGCAGCGGTTCCTTTTCCTTGGCTCCTCCTGCATCTATCCCAAGATGGCGGCCCAGCCGATCCGGGAAGACAGCCTGCTGACCGGTCCGCTGGAACCCACCAACGAGTGGTATGCCATCGCCAAGATCGCGGGCATCAAGCTGTGCCAGGCCTACCGCAAGCAGCATGACCGCGACTGGATTTCGGCCATGCCCACCAATCTGTATGGCCCCGACGACAATTATGATCTGTCGACCTCGCATGTGCTGCCCGCGCTTCTGCGGAAGTTTCACGAGGCGAAGTTGTCGGGCGCCCCCAGCGTCGAGATCTGGGGCTCCGGCACGCCGCTGCGCGAGTTCCTGCACTGCGATGACCTTGCCGACGCTCTGGTCTTTCTTCTGAAATGCTACTCCGGTTACGACCACGTCAATGTCGGATCCGGTGTCGAGGTCTCGATCCGCGAATTGGCCGAAACCATCGCAAGTGTTGTCGGCTACGAGGCCGAACTGATCTTTGACAGCTCCAAGCCCGACGGCACGCCACGCAAGTTGATGGACAGCACGCGGCTTCGGAACATGGGCTGGAACAACGTCAGGCCGCTGCGCGCGGGTATCGAAACCACCTACGGGTTTTTCAAGAAGCGGCATGGCAACGACGTGACGCGTGTGGAGCCGGCATGACCGAATGGCCCTGCGTTGGGCAGACGCCGTCGAACGCCACCACGGCGTGCTATACTCGCCTTGCCTCCGACGAAGTCTCCCGGATCCGCCACCTCGTTGCATTGATCGGTTCGGCCAGCCCGTCTGCAAGGTTCGGTGGCAGGGCCATGCGCCCAACATCACGCCATTCCTTCGTCATCCAATAAAGCTATATTTTCAACAAGGCACAGGCGGTCGCCAGTTCGGCCGGCAGTATTGGGGCTTGGTGTCTTGACACTTTGCCGACCCAGTGCATTCTGCATACAGACTTTCGAAAGAGGCACAGTGACCCATGCAGATTTCCGCAGGAAGCATGAAACCGGCCAGACGAGGCCCGGCCTTGGCGGAGCAGATCTACCTCAATCTTCGGGAGGCGATCATCGCCGGCGATATCGCGGCGGGCACGCGTCTGCGTGAAGTCGAGCTGGCCGAGCTGGTCGGCGCCAGCCGGACGCCGTTGCGCGAGGCGCTGTCGCGACTGGCAGGCGATGGATTGCTGACGCCGCTTCAGAAAGGCGGGGTCGAGGTCGTGGATGTCGAAAGCGAACGCGACGACATCCATGCGATCCGTGTCGGCCTGGACTGTACGGCAGTCCGGCTTGCAGCGGAACGCATCGACGAAGACGATCTCATGGCCCTTTGGGCCCTGGTCGAGGAACGCGAGAAGATGGACGTCAGCGACACGAAAAACCGGTCGCTCAACAACAAGAACCTGCATGACCTGATCCGACAGGCCTCGGGCAATCCCCGGCTGGTGACCATGATCGCGCAATACGAGGAATTCTTCCTGAGCGCGGAAACCCTGGGGCGTCTGACGGTCGACGAAAGCCAGCGGCTGGCCGCAGAGCACCGGGAGATCGTCGCGGCCATCGCTGACCGCGCACCCGAACGCGCAGAAAAAGCGCTGCGCGACCATATCGAACGGGCTTATCACAGCCTCAAGTCAAAGGGCTGAAGTCTCTTCAGCCTACGTTGAATTCCGCAGCGCCACGCCGCCGCGGACCCCATTCGCCTGTCTAAACACAGGCGCGCAAAGGACGTCATGACCCATTCGCGCAAGATGCACCTCGTCGCTTACCTGCGTACCAATTCCACCGCCAGCTACGCCGGCGGATGGCGCCACCCCTCAGCGCCGCTGGACGACGTCTGGTCGCCCGAGCGTTACCAATACCTGGCGCGGCTGCTGGAGGGTGCGCTGTTTGACGCCGGCTTTTTCGCCGACAACCTGGCGCTGCCCGATCTCTACAAGGGCAGGATCGACGACTATATCGGCCGGGGCGGGCAGGCGAGCCTGCTGGATCCGATGATCGCCCTTCCGATCATGGCCGCCGCGACGTCGCACATCGGTCTGGGTGCGACGCTGTCCACCACCTTCAACGATGCCTACCACCTGGCGCGCAGCCTCGGATCGCTTGACCTGATCAGCGGCGGGCGGGCAGCGTGGAACGTCGTGACCTCGACGATGGACGCAGAGGCGCGCAACTTCGGCATGGCCGCGATGCCCGACAAGGCCACCCGCTACGACCGGGCCGAAGACATGCTGGAAGCGTGTTCGAAGCTTTGGGACAGCTGGGAACCCGAGGCGCTGGTCATGGACCGTGACAGCGGCGTCTTTGCCGATACGTCGCGCATTCATCCCGCCAATCATCGCGGCCCGCATGTGGCCACCGCCGGGCCGCTGGGCATTCCACGCAGTCCGCAGGGGCGACCCGTGCTGATGCAGGCCGGATCCTCGCCGCGGGGCCGTGCCTTTGCGGCGAAATGGGCCGAGCTTATCTTCGCCTCCCCGGCGACAAGGGAGGCGGGCATCGAATTCCGCGCCGACCTGCACGACCGGCTGCGGGCCAATGGCCGCGACACCGGCAGTTGCAAGGTGCTGACCTCGCTGTCGATCGTGCTGGGAGAAACCGAACAGATCGCCCGCGACCGCGCCTCCTACCTTGACGCTCTCGTGGATCCGGAACTGGTTCTTGCGTCGAATTCCTCGCTGATGGGCGTGGACCTGCACGAGACCCTGAAACAGCCCGCGCCCGCCGAGGTCGGCAGCCAGGGCGTACAGGGGACGCTGGACCGGATGACCCAGACCGCGGCCGCCAGCAAGACGAGCTTTGCCGAAACCGTCCGCCGCCCACGCGACCTTTTCGTGGGCACGCCGGCCCAGGTCGCCGACACGATGGAAGACTGGTTCGTACATGGTGCCTGCGACGGCTTCGTGCTGCCGCCCACCGTCTACCCCGGCACCTTCGAAGACGTCGCGCGCCTGCTGGTGCCCGAACTGCAGAAACGTGGCCTGTTCCGGCGCGAATACGCCGGAAAGACCCTGAGAGACAACCTGCGGAACCCGGGCTGAAGCCCCTCCGCCGACAAGGAGAGAGATGATGGAAGACCTCGATCACGGCAACACCATGCTGAAGGATCCGACCCCGCCGGATTACGTTTGCGACACCGAATGGAAAGCGCGGGTGGATCTGGCCGCGTGCTATCGCCTTCTGGCGCATTTCGGCATGGCAGACACGATCTATGGCCACGCCACCGTCCGCGTGCCCGGCAGCCCGAATGAATTCCTCATCAATCCGTTCGGCATGATGTTCGAGGAAGTCACCGCGTCTTCGCTGGTCAAGATCGACCATTCCGGGCTGCCGACCGACGGGGTGACCTCGGTCAACGCGGCTGGCTTCGTGATCCACTCGGCGATCCATGCCGCCCGCCCCGAGGTGGATTGCGTGATCCACACCCATACCCGCGCGGGTGTGGCGCTGTCCTGCCTCGAAGAGGGTCTGCTGCCGATCAACCAGTTCGCGCTCGAGTTCTCGGAGCTGATCCGTTACCACGATTATGAAGGCATCGCGCTGGATCTCGACGAGCAGGAACGGCTTGTCGCGGATCTTGGGGACAGCCACTCGCTGGTGCTGCGCAACCACGGCATGCTGACGACCGGCCTGACCATTCCGGGCGCCTTCTACCTGTTCTATTATCTCGAACAGGCGGCCAAGGTTCAGATGGACGTCATGGCTTCGGGCGGGAAGATCATCACCCCTTCGGAAGAGGTGCAGAAGCACACGGCCAGCCAGTATGCCTCTGCCTTCGATCCGAAACTGGCCGGTGTGCGCGGCTGGCCGGCGATGCTGCGCCTTCTGGACCGACGCAATCCCGGCTACGATCAGTAAACGCGAAAGGGCGCCCCGCGGGGCGCCCTTTTTCGGTCCTGTCGGTTGCCGTTGATCAGGCGGCGGTCTTTGCCAGATCGCGATAGGAGCGGGCGAAATAAAGCAGCGCGTCGCGGTCTTCCTTGCCGTGGATCGCCATCACCTCGACGTAGAAGACGTCGTGGCTGCCGACGCGGGCAATGTCCGAAATCCGGCCCTCGAGGCTCATCGCCGAGCCGGACAGCACCTGCGCCCCGGTGATACCGGTGCTCCAGTCGACGTGGTCGAACCGATCCTCGTGCGCGATGCCCAGCTGACCGGAAAACAGGTCCCCGAGATCGCGTGACTGCGGGCAGAGCGTATTGATGCAAAGCACGCCATTCGCGTGCAGCAGGGGGTTCTGCCGACTGGAATGATTCACGCAGACCAGAACCGTGGGCGGCGTGTCGGACACCGAACAGACGGCAGACGCTGTAAAACCTGCCCGCCCCCCCGGGCCATCCGAGGTGACGACGTGTACGGCCGCCGCAATGCGCGACATCGCTTCGCGAAACTGCAACTGGTCGATTTGTGGGCGGTTATCGGCAAGATCCGGCAAGAAAGCCTCCGTACGTTCGGGAAAAATCCGGGACAGGTCGTTTTGACTTGAGTTCTGCATACAGAATGCAGCTAGGTGATGCCGAGGTCAACGACGACCACCAAGGAAATGACATTCGAGGGGCCACCATGGGGCTTATGAACCGCGCAGAGTATATTGAGAGCCTGAATGATGGGCGGCAGGTCTGGGTCAGCGGGCGCAAGGTAGACAACGTCGCAACCGATCCGGCGCTGGCCCCGATGGTGCGCTCGATCGCCAAGATCTACGAGATGCAAGGCGACCCGGAGTTCGAAGACCTGCTGACCTTCGAGCTGCCCGACGGTGGCAGGGGGTCGCGCTTTTACAAGATCCCCGAAACCCCCGAGGACCTTGTGCTGCGCCGCAAGATGACCTCGGCGATCCTGGGCCATGTCTCGCCGACCATGGACCGCTTCGGCGACGAGACGGTCACGCCTCTTTTCGTGATGGTCGACCGCAAGGACATCTGCGACAGCTTCGATCCGCGTTACGCCGCCAACGCCGCCCGCTGGCTGGACAGGCTGGCGCGCGAGAACCTGTTCATGACCTCCGGCAATACGGACCCCAAGGGGGATCGTTCGCTGCAGCCTTTCCAGCAGGAGGACCCCGATCTCTACCTGCGCGTGGTCGAGGAACGCGAGGACGGGATCATCATTTCGGGCGCGAAGTTCGAAACCGGTGCGCCCTATGCGAACGTGGCGCTGGTCAAGCCCACCGTGGGCAACTGGATCGACGAGAATGCCGACTATGCCGTGGGCGCCATCGTGCCGCTGAATTCGGAAGGCGTGCGGATGCACTGCCGGATGCCGCTGACAGCGACCGGCGCGGAAAACGCCAACGACTACGATCACCCGCTGTCCGGCAGTTTTGATGAACTGGACACGCTGATGGTCTTCGACCACGTTTTCGTGCCGTGGGAAAACGTGCTGTTCAGCCGCAAACCCAAGATGGCCGCCATGATGCGCGCCGAATTTTCCCGCTGGGCGGCACAGGGCTACCTTGTCCGCTGCCTGTCCAAGGCCGAGCTGCTGGTGGGCGCGTCGTTGCTGGTGGCCGAACACACCGGCACCATCAAGATCCCGCCGGTGCGCTCCAAGATCGCGCAGCTGATGATGCACAAGCAGGCGATCGAGGCCTTCGTCATCGCGTCCGAAGCGTCGTGCAAGACGTCTCCGGGCGGGTTCACCATGCCCGATCAGCCGATCCAGAACGCGGGCCGGATCTTCTGCTCGCAGACCTACCACCAGATGGTCCAGCTGCTGCGCGAGATCATCGGCGGTCAGCCCGTGATGCTGCCCGACGAGGCGATGCTGACCGGGGCGGAGACCCACAAGGATATCGAGAAGTTCTTTGCCGGCGCGGGCTTTGATGCCCGCACTCGGATCCAGGCCATGCACCTGGCCCGGGAACTGACGGCTTCGGCCTACGCAGGCCGCACCCAGGCATACCAGCTCTTCGCGGAAACCCCTGTGTTCGCTCAGGAAAACGCGCTGTTTGCAAGCTATGACAAGGATGGCGCACTGGAAAAGGCCCGCAAGTGGGCCGGTATCGAGGAAGAAGCCGAAATGCCCGCAAAGCCGCTTGCAATGGCGGGCCAGTGATCATGGCGGACCACGTTCTTGAAACGCATGCGGTGGACGGGGGTACCGCGCCGTCCGAGCCGCTGATGGCCGCCATCTCTCGCCGTCACGGGCAGGCGCTGGCGCTGTTGGAGACGCTGGTCAACATGCCCTCCGGCAGCTACGGCGCCGAGGACGTGAACGCCGTGGGCGACCGGCTGGTTGCGGAATGGGAAGCCCTGGGCTTTTTCGACGCGCCGATGGCCATCGAAGGGCGCGGGAAGATCCGGCGCCTGACACGAACCTTCCCCGAAGGCTCTGGCGGCCGCATCCTGATCCTTGGGCACCTCGACACCGTCTGGGCAGCCGAGGACAGCGCCGGCTGGACCTACAAGGCCGAGGGTGAGCTTGCCACCGGCCCCGGCGTGGGCGACATGAAGGGCGGGCTGTCCATGGCCTGGCTCGCCGTCGCGGCGATGCTTGACACAGGGTCCCCATGCCCCTCGGAAATCGCCGTGCTGCTTGTTCCGGACGAGGAACTCGGCTCGCCCCGGTCCCGCCACATCATCGAGGAGGAGGCGCGGAAATCCCGTGCCGTGCTCGTGCTGGAACCCTCGCGTCCGGGGGGCGAGATCGTCGTGGGGCGCGGGGCTGTCGGCGCCATGGTGCTGACGGCCAAGGGCCGCACCGCCCATGTGGCCGTGAACCCCGAAGAAGGCATCTCGGCCCTCGTGCCGCTGGCCGGTCTCGCGGGGCCGATCTCGGCGCTGACGGGGCCCGGTGGCGCTTCGGTTTCGATCGGCGTGCTGCGTTCGGGCGCCGCGCGGCAGGTGGTGCCCGAAACCGCCGAGATGCACGTGGACCTGCGCGCGCCCAGCCAGGAGGGGGCGGAGATGCTGGAAGACGGCATACGCCGTCTTGTCCGCGAGGCGGAGGCGGCAAGCCCCGGCGTCACGTTCCGCATCGAAGGCGGCGTGACCCGGCCCGCTTTCCCGCCGGAAGTCGGCAAGCAGCTCTGCGATATCTACGTGGCCAATGCGGCGGCGATGCGGCTAGACATCGGGCGTGTGACCACTCGGGGCGGGTCCGATGGCAGCTTCGGTGCCGCGCTCGGAGTGCCGACGCTGGACGGGCTTGGGCCGATCTGCTTCGACACCTGCTCGCGTCGGGAACGCATCGTCCTCGCCTCCCTTGCCGAGCGCGCGGCGCTTTATGCGCAGCTGATGATCACCCTTGCCGAACGCCCGGATCTCGCGCTGGTCTGAGTTGTCCAGCGAACCGAAAAACGCCCGGCAGCCTTGCAGGCCGTCGGGCGTCTTTGATTGCGGGGCAGGCCGGATCAGAAGGGGGCCAGCGCCCTTTTCTCATAGGCTTCCACGTCGGGTTCGTACCGGGCCCAGAGCCCTTCAAGCGCGGCGATGGGCGCCTCGCTGAAATCCACGCGCAGGTCGGCGCGCGGGAAACGCTGTCCCGACATGATCTTCATCGCGGCAGAGGTCACCTGCTTGACCTCGCCCCCAGCGGCATCGCCAGCCTTCAACGCGGCAAGCAGACGATGGGCAAGCGGGGTCGTCGTTTCGGCGGTCACGGGCGCGCAGAACGCCTCGATCATCGCGGGGGCGATGGTGTCATTGGCCAGGATATTGCCAATGGCGACACAGCCCGGTCCGGTGGCGCAGGACACCTCGCCCGCCACTTTCGTGCCCGACCGCCAGGCGGCAGAGCCGTCACGGGCCAGCGCCGCGAGTTGGCGCACCTCGTGGTAGGGCCGTGTCATCATGTCATCCAGCGCCGCATCGGGGCTTGCGCCGGCCTCGATCGCGGCCAGCGTGTCCTGTCCCAGCCGCGGATCGGTCCAGTATTGGCTCAGCGCCGCGCCGGCGTTGCCGACAAACAGGCAACGCGCGCCCACGGCGGGGCTTGAGGTGCTGATGATGCCGCCAAGCATGCCGGTGTCGGGACAGCGGCCGATAAGGGAATAGGTCATTGGATCACTTTCCGGCCAGCACTTTTTCGAACCCGGCGAAGCGTTGCAGCAGCAGCACCAGCACGATGGATTGCACGATCAGGATGGTGGCCATTGCCGACACGGTCGGGTCGTTGAAATCGCGGATGTAGCCATAGGCCTGTACGGACAGCACGTTGGTCTGCATGTCGGTCAGGAACACCACGGTCGAGAAATTGTCGATTGCCTCGACAAAGACGAAGATGCCGCCCGCCAGCATCCCCGACCGCAGCTGCGGCAGGGTGATGTGAAAGAAGGTGTGCAGCCGTCCGGCGCCGAGATTGCGCGACGCTTCTTCGAGCGACAGGTCGAGCCCTTCGAGGGTGGCCACGAGGGCGCGGATGGCGAAGGGCAGCGTGATGATCACCAGCGCGATCGAGATCTTCCAGAAGCCCGTGTAAAGCCCGGCCCAGCTGAAAAAGTTCAGGAGCGCCACGCCGATCACCACGCCCGGGACCGCCAGAGGCGACAGCGCCAGGGCGCTCAGCAGCGCGCGGCCCGGAAAGTCCCTGCGGACGATGGCCAGCGATGCGGGCACCGCGATCGCCAGCGTAAGCGGCGTCACCAGCGCCGTCACCGCGAGGCTGTTGAAGAGCGCGCCGCGAAACTGGTCGTTCTCGAAGAAGTTGAAGAACCATTTCAGGGTCACCGCCTGCGGCGGAAAGGAGATCCGGCTGCTTGGGCTGAAGGAGGAATAGACGATCACCACCGTCGGCACGATCAGGAACAGCAGCACCAGCCCGGCCGAGATGGGCACCAGGGGCGAATAAGGGCGATTGTTCATTTCCGGGTCCCCCCGAAGCGAAGCGACAGGTTGTTCCGGATGATGTTCAGCAGAACGATCGGGATCAGCGCGAAGACCAGGAAGATCATGGCCATTGCCGCTGCGGCTGGCATGTCGAAACTGCTCTGGATCTTGTCGTAGATGAGATTGGCGAACATCTGCACCCGGCCACCGCCCAGCAGCAGCGGGAAGAGAAACGAACTGATCGCCAGCGTGAAGGCCAGCAGGGATGCGCTGACAAGGCCCGGCACCGACAGCGGCAGCGTGACCGTGCGGAACGCCTCCCACCGGCTGGCGCCGTGGCTGCGCGCGGCTTCCTCCAGCGTGGCGGGGATGTTCTTGATCGCCCCGAGCAGCGTCAGGACGAAGAAGGGCAGGATGAAGTGGACGATGGAGATCACCACGCCCAGCTCGTTGTTGATCAGCCGCATGCGCGGGAAACCCAGCGCCTGGATCAGCCCGTTGACAGGGCCGGTGTTGCCCAGCACCAGCATCCAGGCATAGGCACGGGTGATGCCGCCCGACAGGAAGGTCACGATCAACGTGAAGAAGATCGCGTTGCGCAGGAAGGCCGAGGGCGAGCGTGCCATCAGGTAGGCCAGCGGGTAGCCCATCAGGATGGTCAGGCCGGTGATCTCAAGCGACATGACCAGCGTGTCCATCAGCGCCTTGCGCGCCAGCGGCGAGGCGAAGGTATCGGCGTAGTTGCCAAGGCCGCGCGGGCCCTCGAACATCGCCGTGCCGGGGATCTGGTGCAGCAGGCTGACATCGGCAAAGCGCAGCAGGGCAAGGAAGAAGATCGCCAGCACCAGAACCAGCGGCCAGATCAGCCAGAAAACGGGAACCTGCTTCATTCCAGGGTCTCCAGCACCGTGATGCTGTCGGGTGCGGCATGCAGGACCACGGTATCGCCCACGGGGCGCGTCGCACGGCCCGGCGCCCGCTGTTCCGAGACCTTGACGGTCTGACCATCCGCCAACAGCACTTCATACAGAACCCGGCCGCCGAGGTTGGTAAGATAGGCGATCTTGCCGGGCAGGCCCGCACCGTCGTCCAGCGCGAACGCCTCGGACCGGATGGCGACCTTGCAGGGACCGGGGGTGCCGTTCGAGATTGGCAGCGCGGTGCCCGCCAGCGTCACGCTCGCGCCGTCGCAGGTCGCGTCGAGGATATTCTCCACGCCCATGAATTCGGCCACGAAGGCGGTGCGCGGGTGATCGTAAAGTTCGGCCGGGGGCGAAAGCTGTTCGATGCGGCCCTTGTTCACCACGGCGATGCGGTCGGCGAGGATCATCGCCTCCTGCTGGTCGTGAGTCACGATGACGGTGGCGAGCCCAAGGCTTTCCTGCAGCTTGCGCAGTTCGATCTGCATGGCCTCGCGCAGGTTCTGGTCCAGCGCGCCGAAGGGCTCGTCCAGCAGCAGCAGGTCGGGTTCCGTGGCCACGGCGCGGGCGAGGGCCGTGCGCTGTTGCTGGCCGCCGGACAGTTCCGACGGATAGCGGCGCGCAAAGTCTTCAAGACGGACGAGTTTCAGCGCGTCCCAGACGCGGGTCGCGATCTCGCCCCTGGACTTCTTGCGGATCTTCAACCCGTAGCCGACGTTTTCCGCCACGGTCATGTGCGGGAACAGTGCATAGGACTGGAACACCATCGCTGCATTGCGCTTTTCGGGCGGCAAGTGGGTGATGTCGCGATCGTGCAGGGTGATCGTCCCGCTGTCAGGTTCGGAAAATCCCGCGATCATGCGCAGGATCGTGGTCTTGCCGCAGCCCGAAGGGCCCAGCAGCGCGAGGATCCCGCCGTCAGAGAGATCCAGCGAAACCCCGCGCACGGCCATCGTGTCACCGAAGGATTTCACCAGATCCGAAATGCGCAAGGCGGTTGCCCGCTCTTGCGCGTTGGTGGTCGGAACAGAAGTCATGTCCAAAAGGATGGGTCCTTGATCGGGCTTATTGGGACACGGTCATCAGGAACTTTTCGTTCCAGCTGTCGTAGTTGGCATTCACCTTGTCCTCGTCGTAGGTGATCGTGTCCTCGGGTTTCGGATACTGACCCGCCAGTTCCGCCGGAACCGCCGCGGTCGCGTTCACCGGCATGTTCTGGTTCTTTTCGGCAATGATCTGCTGCGACGACTGGCTGGTCATGAAGTCGATGAATTGCGCCGCCATGTCTTCCTTGCCGTTTTTCACGATGGTCATGACATCATACATCATGGCCGCCGGCTTCGGCGAAATCATGGTCACGTCCACGCCTTCGTTGCGCACGGTCTTGGCGCCCGACGGAGGGGAAACCAGTACCTTCACTTCGCCGTTGGCCAGCGCCTGGCGGGCCTGCGCGTCGGAGGTGTACCAGAAGGCCACGTTCGGTTCGAGTTCCTTGAGCTTCTCGATGCCGGGGTCGACATCGTCAATCGATCCGCCGGCAAGTTCGGAAGCGATCAGCACGATGCGGCCTTGATAGGTCGAAGGCGCGGGAATGGCGAGCGCGTTGCTGAACTCGGGTTTCCAGAGATCCTCCCAGGAGGTGATTTCACCCTCTACCAGGTCGGGGCGATAGACGATCCCCAGCGGGTAGGCATAGGCCGCGACCCATCCTTCATTGTAGGACCCGTCAACCAATTCGGATGCGTGGCTGAGTTTGTCGACCGGGATCTTCGCAAAGAGGCCATCGTCCTTCACGGCGCGGTTGGCGACGGAAGAGGTGGTGAACCACACATCGACACCAGGGTTGGCGCGCTGTGCCTGCAGCTTTGCCAAGGATTCACCGGAATTGGACTGTGCAATCATCTGCACGTCAATGCCGGTTTCCTCGGTGAACTGCTCGGCGATCTGTTCCACGGCCAGTTGCCAGGTGGTGCCCCAGATCATGACGGTGATGCTTTTGTCCTGGGCAAGGGCGGGCGCGGCGGCCAGTCCCAGGGCGGCGGATGCGGCCAAAAGCGCGCGGCGGGAGAGGGAGAAGGTCAAGTGAGGCTCCGTGTTTCAGAATACTGCATGCAGAACGCAGAGCGAGTCATTGCCTGTCAACCAGATGCTGCGATCTGGATCTGCGCGGCCCGCCGAATTTGGAGTTATTGGTGAAACTGACCAATTCTTAGGCTTGGGACTTTGGCAATGCGGTGATCCGTCAGTCGCGGCCCAGGACTGTCGCTTCGCCGACGGTAGCCGCTTCGGGCTCTGTTGGGGCAACCTGGCTCGCGGTGAGGCTGGGGACGCGGATAGCGTCCCCGGATGACGAAACGCGACCCGTTCAAATACTTCAAGACCAGCCTGGAGATCATCCGATTGGCGGTCATGATGCACATCCGCTTCTCGTTGTTGCTGCCAAATGTCGAACATCTGCTGCATGAATGCGGCTTCGACATCAGCCACGAGACAGTAAGTCTCTGTTCTTAGAGGGTCTTACCCGGTGGCCGGGCGGCGTGACCTGAAGAAGAAGAGCCTGTGGCCGCCGGAGCGGTGGTTCACCTGCATTCGATCCATTCGGTCGCCCTGTCGATGCTGCCCGAAACCGATGCCGACAATGTCCTGCCACCTCTGACGCCCTATTCCGTGATGGGGCTGGGCAAGGTCAAGCTGCAGCCCTACGTCGCACCCGGCGATCCGGAAATGGGGGAGGCGGTCCGCGGTCCTGCTGGCCAATCACGGGTCGGTGGTGGCGGGCAAGGATCTTGAAGCCGCAGTCTACGTGATCGAAGAGCTGGAAGAGACCGCCCGCCTGGCGTTGCTGACGCGCAACTGCAACCCGAACATGCTGAATGCTGAGCAGATCTGGAACCTCGTGGTTCGCTTCAGTCTGGACTGGGAACGGATAGGGCCGACCCGACCGGAGCGCCGCCAAAATGCGGGGCCGCTCGCTGGTAGAGATCTCGGTCGCCATCAGTCCGGTCTTGTCACTGAGTGATGGCGGCGGAACCAGTGGCCGTGTGTCCCGCAGCCATGTTTGTGTGGATCACCGCAGCGGCGCAGGTTGGCGCGCGCCAATTCCTGCGCCGCTCGGTGGCAATCTCAGATCTGGCGTCCTTCCACCGGATGGTGCGGATCGACCGGTCCGAGGCTGGACCCCTTGCCGGGCGATACCAGGGTGTCGAGGAATGCCTCATCCTCGGCGGAATAGGCGCAATCGAGCGCGGCCAGACCGTCTTGCCACTGGGCCATCGTGCGCGGCCCGACCAGAGTGCTGGTCACGTAGCGATTGCGCATGACCCACGCCTGGGCCAGATGCGCGGGGCTGCGGCCCGTTTCTTCGGCATAGCCGGCCAGTTTGGCCGCGATTTCAAGGCTTTCCGGCCGCCATTCCGCCTCAAGCATGCGCGGATCGGCACGCCCGGCGCGGCTGGCCGGATCGACCTCTGCCCCGGGGCGATACTTGCCCGTCAGGATGCCACGGGCCAGGGGGCTGTAACATACTGTTCCAACTCCGAAATGACGGGCCGCGGGCAGGATCTCTACCTCGACCTCGCGGTTGACGAGGTTGTAGAGTGGCTGATTTGCCACCGGTGGGACGATCCCGGCATCGCGCGCCAGGCGCACGGTTTCGGCCAAGCGCCAGGCCTTGAAATTGGACACCGCAAAATAGCCGATCTTGCCCTCGCGGATCAGGTCGGCGAAGGCCAGCACCATTTCCTCGAGCGGCGCATCGAAATCCGCCTTGTGCATGTAGACGATGTCGATGAAATCCGTCCCCAGCCGCCGGAGCGAACCGTGCACCGCTTCGCGGATCCACTTGCGCGACATGCCCGCCTGGTTGGGGCCGCTGCCCATGGGATTGCCGCATTTGGTCGCCAGCACCCAGTGATCACGGTCCCCGGCGATGGCGCGACCGACCACGGCTTCGCTTTCGCCGTCATTGTACATGTCGGCGGTGTCGATGAAGTTCACGCCCGCGTCCCGCGCGGCATGGATGATGCGGGCGGAGGTTGGCTCGTCGGTGGCTCCGCCGAACATCATCGTGCCCAGGCAGAGCGGCGACACCTTCAGGCCGCTGGACCCCAGATACCTGTATTCCATGGATGTCACTTTCAGGCCGGGATGACCGCGGTGGCGGCAATCTCGACAAGGAATTCCTCGCGCACCATGTCGGCCTTGAGGCAGAAGCGGGCGGGCAGGAGATCGGGGAAGTAGGTGACGTAGATCTCGTTGAAGGCGTGGTAGTCGTCCATGGTCTTGAGGAAGATCTGATTGAAGGTCACGTCCTGCATGCCGCTGCCTGCGGCCTCCAGCACGACCTTGATGCTGTCAAGCACGCGACGGGTCTGGACCTCGATGTCGCCGACGCCGACGAGGCTGCCGTCAGCGGGATCGGTGGACAGCATGCCCGCGACGTAGACGTGCTGGCCGGACTTGATGCCCCAGTTCAGGTGGTTGAGGCCGGTGGCCGTCTTGCCGATCACCCAGCCTTCGGGGTTGATTGCCTGGTTCATGTCGTTCTCCTTTGGTGTCTTGAGGAAATCACTGCGCGGAGCCGCGCAGGAAAGGTTTGCCGAGATCTCCCGGCGCGGTGCCCGCGCGGCCCATCACCACCCAGGCGATCAGTGCCACGACGAAGGGGGCCGCCATCAGCAGGGGCGTCGGTATGCCAAGCCCGAAGTACTGGCCCTGGAACTGCAGCGCTTCCATCAGGCCCAGGACAAAGCCGACAAGCAGCACGCCCAGGGGACGCCAGCGCGCAAAGATCGCGATGGCGATGGCAAGGTAGCCCCGGCCCGCGGTCATGTTGTCCACGAACGTGCCACCCGAGGCGACGATGCAGAGATAGGCGCCGCCCAGTCCCGCCATCAATCCGGTGACGGCCGCCGCCCAGAAACGGACCTGCAATACCGGCACGCCGGCGCTGTCGGCGGCGGCCGCGCTTTCGCCGGTGGCGCGCAGAACCAGTCCGATCCGCGTGAAGCGCAGGAGCCACCAGAACAGGACCGCGACAAGGACCGTCAGATAGAACACGGGACTTTGCAGGAAGAAGGCGCGCCCCAGAACGGGAATGTCCGCCAATCCCGGTATCTCCATCCGGGTGACCGGGCGCAGGGACGGCAGCGGGCCACCGTCGACAAGCGCAAGCTGCCGGATCAGGGAACTGACCCCGAGTGCCGCGAGGTTGAAGCCGATGCCCATGACGATTTGATTGGCGCGCGCCAGGACCGTTCCCAGGGCCAGGACCATGGCCGCCACCAGCCCGCCGGCGGCACCGATCGCCAGCGCGCCAACCGGAGACCCGGTCCGCGCCAGTCCTACGGCCGAGGCGACCGCGCCGAACAGCATGATCCCTTCCAGCCCGATGGTGAAGACGCCGGCGCGTTCGGACAGCGTTTCGCCCAGGGCGGCCAGGACCACCGGCACGGCAAGCCGCACGCCGGCTGCCAGAAACAGGGCGACCGTTATTGCGTCGAATTCCATACCGGCCTCCCCTTCAGAAGATAGATGCCACTGACCACGGCGAGGATCACGATCGGCAGGCCGCTCAGGATCTCGGCAAGGGCAGCAGGGATCGACAGGGTGCTTTGCAGCGCCAGCGCGGCGCTGTTGATCGCGCCGAAATAGAGGGACACGAGCACGGATCCCAGCGGATCGAGCCCGGCAAGAAAGGCGACCGCCAGGCCTTCGAAGCCGAGACCGGAGGAGAAGCCGTCGATCAGCCGGTACTGCACGCCCATCACTTCGAACGCGCCGGCCAGCCCGCCGATGGCGCCCGAGATTGCCATGGACGACAGGATCATCCGGCCCGCCGGCTGACCCTGAAGCCGCACGAAGCGGGGGCTTTGGCCGCTGGCCCGCAGCCGCAGCCCGAAAGCCGTATGCCGCAGCACGAACCAGGTTGCCACCGCGATCGCCAGCGCCAGAACAACGCCGAGATGCAGGCGTGTTCCCGGCAGAAGAACCGGCAGGATGCCCCCGTCCGGCAACTGTGCGGACATGTTGAAGTTCGAGCCTTCGGGCCGCATCGGACCCTGCACCAGGTACTTCAGGACGTAGATGGCGATGAAGTTCATAAGCAGGGTCGAGATGATCTCGTCCGCTCCGCGCCAAAGCTTGAGCAATGCCGGAACGAGCGCCCAGATCGCGCCGCACAGGGCGCCCGAAAGGATCGCCAGCGGCATGAGGGCCGGACCTATATCCCCGAAGGCGAGGAACGGCAGCATCGCCCCGATCGCGCCCATCTGAAGCTGACCTTCGCCGCCGAGGTTGAACATGCCGCCCCTGATGGCGACCAGCGCGCCAAGCGCAACCAGAAGCCGGGGCGTCATGAACACCAGCGTGTCGGCCAGTGCCCGCGCGTCGCCGAACGCGCCGTCGAGCGCGACGGGCAGCGCCCGGGACAGGCTTACGCCGAGGAGCGCGATGATCGCCAGTCCAAGCAGGAGCGATCCGGCGAAGGCGCCAAGCGTGATCTTGACCGCGGGGGGGATAGCAATCCGGGTCACGGGCGCCGCAGCCATTCGGTTGCGGACAATACCGGGTTCACGGGGTCAGACATGGGCGGCCTCCTTGTGGTTGCGTGTCATGAGCGGGCCGATCCGATCGACTGTCATCTCCGGACCGCGCAGCTCTCCGGTCATTCGCCCGGCATTCAGCACCACGACGCGGTCCGAAATGCGGATCAACTCTTCGATGTTGGACGAGATCACCACCACGGTCGTGCCCGCGTCGGCGGCCTCGGCGAGGCGATGCAGAACCGCCTCGGCGGCGGCGACATCAAGGCCGCGGGTCGGCTGATAGGCCACCAGAACCGCCGCATCTTCGGCCAGTGCGCGGGCCAGCACGATTTTCTGCTGATTGCCCCCCGACAAGGACCGCGCCGACGCGCCGGCGGACTGGGTCCGGATGTCAGCGGCTGCGATCATGGTCTCGGCGGTCGCGGCGATGCGGCCGTGATCCAGCAGACCATGCCGGGTCAGCGTGCCATCCATGATCCGCCCGTAAAGCAGGTTGTGCGCGACCGGGAGATCCAGCGACAGCCCCTCGTGATGGCGGTCCTGTGGCACCAGCGCCACGGCGTCGTCCGGCAGCGAAAGCGTGCCCGCGTCCGGCCGGATTTGTCGTGAGAGCAGGTCGAAAATCTCGCTCTGGCCATTGCCCTCGACCCCCGCGATCCCCGTGACCTCCCCCGCGTTGAGGGTGAGCGTCAACTGGTCCAGTCCCGGCGCGCCATGCGAGGGTGCCACGCGCACCCCGTCGAACCTGACCCGTGCGGGCCCGGCCAAGCGCACGGCGCCGATGCGCGTGCCTGCCTCGATCCCACGCCCGACAATCCGTTCGACCAGAGCCGAGGACGTGGTTTCCGCGATCAGCCCGGTGCCATTGGTGCGCCCCCGCCGCAGGACCGTATAGCGATCCGCGTTGGCCATGACCTCGTCGACATTGTGGGTCACGACCGCGACGGCCGTGCCGCGATCGCGGATCCGGCGCAGCGTGTCATAAAGCGCGACAATCTCCGCCGGGGTCAGGATGGTGGACGGTTCGTCCAACAAAAGCACACGGCTGTCATTGACCAGCGCCTTCAGGATCTCGACCCTTTGCTGAAGCGCAAGCGGCAGCCGTCCGACCACCGCCTCGGGATCGAGGTCGATGCCGTAGCCCTGCATGAAGGCGCGCACGTCGCGGGCACGGCGGAACAGGGCGCGGCGCGACCGCCGCGCGACCAGCGCCAGGTTCTCGGCAACCGTGAAGGCGGTCACCAGCTTGAAATGCTGGTGCACCATGCCGATCCCGTTGGCGATCGCGTCCGCGGGGCGCAGGTGGCGCACCTCGCGGCCGTTCATCAGCACGCCGCCCTCGCTTGGTTCATGGACCCCGTAGAGAATGTTCATCAGGGTCGATTTGCCCGCGCCATTCTCGCCCAGAAGGGCGTGGATCTCGCCCGCCTGAAAGGCGAGCGAGACACGGTCGAGGGCCAGGAAGCCGTTCGGATAGCGCTTTGACACATGGTCGAGCGTGATGGTCGCCGAACGGTCCGGAGAGAGGGCAGCGGCCATGGCGCTTACTCTGCGTAGAGGTTGATCTTGCCGGCTTTCAGGTCTTCGATGACCTGGAAAACGGTCTCTTCGACGGACGGATCGACATGGGCAAAGGGCCGGGCCAGCGTCCAGCCGTCGGAGGCGAGGTTTTCCGTCACGATGGTGTCCCCGAGTTCGCCGGCCGCATAGGCTTTGCCGATGTCGGCATAGGACTTGTCGAAATTCATGATCGTCGAGGTCATGACCGCGTTGGGATAGTCGGCCGACTGGTCGGCGTAGGAGCCAATGGTCAGCGCACCTTCCTCGTCCGCCGCCTGCTGGATGCCCGCGTCGGCGGTGTCTGCCGAGGGGATGACGAAGTCCGCGCCGCGGGCGATGATGCCGGTCGCGATTTCACGGGCGCGCGCGACATCGGTAAAGGATCCGACATAGGCGGTGTCGACCTGAACATCGGGGTTCACATAGACCGCACCTTTCTGGATGAACTCTATCGTGCGTTCGGCCGAGGGGATTTCTTCGCCGGCGATGACGGCGATGTGACCTGCCTTGCTGGCAGACGCCGCCAATGCGCCCAGGATGAAGCCATATTCATCCCAGTCCACGGACCATGCCGAGTAGTTGGCGATGCCGTCGGTCGACCCTTCGTAGGAGTAGAGAACGAATTGCGTGTCGGGAAAATCGGGCGCGACTTCCTTCATCGCGGCGGAATAGCCCGAAGAATGCGCGATGATCAGGTTCACCCCGTCGGACGCCAGCTGGCGCAGGGCGGCCGGGGCGGCTTCGTAAGAGGTGTGTTCCAGGTAGCTGGCCTGAAGCCCCTGTTCCTTTGCCATGGCGGCAAAACCGGCGTAGCCGGCCGGATCCCAGGCACCTTGGGTCACCGTCTGGGTGAAAAGCCCCGCGGTCCGCGCACCGTCCTGTGCAAGTGCCGCTCCGGAGGAGAGGGCAAGCGCCGCCGCGGCGGCAATCGGTAGAAATCGAGAATTCATCGGGCAAGTCTCCCTGTTGCGACGCGCATCGCGCGGCCGCTTGTTTCGGTTTGTCGTCTTGCAGTCGAAGGCAAGCCCGGCGCCTCAGGCCTCCGGAATTACAAGGATGGCGTCGATTTCCGCGAGCAGGTCGGCTTCGGCCAGGCCGGCCACCATCACGAAGGTGCTGGCCGGAAGATCGTAACCTTCGAAAAAGGCTGCCCGGGCGCGATGCAGCGCGGGGATTGCATCGCGGGACAGGGCGTAGGTCGTGATCTTCACGACGGCCTCGGGGCCCACGCCCAGCCCTTTCAACGCCAGGCCGATATTGTGCCAGATCTGGCGGGCCTGTGCGTCGATGTCACCGACGCCGACAATGGCGCCGGTTTCGTCCCATGCCGTCTGACCGGTCAGGAACACGGGTGTGCCCGAACGGATCACGGCATGGTTGTAATAGTCCTGCTGCTTGATGCCCGCCGGATTGTAGGGGCCGGACATCGACATCAGGCGTTTTCCTTCTGATGCGCGCGCGCGTTGGTGGCGACGCCGCAGGCCTCGAGCACTTCGACCACCTCGGTCCCCACCGTGCGCAGGTCGTCAATGAATTCGGGAACGATCACCGTCACACCGTCGAGCTTGGCGCCCTTGACGATATGCGCCAGCTTGCGCCCGATCGTCTCGGGGCTGCCCACCAGTGCGGCACGGGTCATCGAGTTGCGGCTTTCCCCCTGGCTGACGAAACGCTGCGCCATCGTGTTCTGGTTGAAGCTGCGGTCGCCGGAGTATTCGCGGGTCTGGTTGTCCAGCGCGATGGTGTCCACGCCGCTGTCGTAAAGGGCCACGCGCTCCTGCGCCTCGGCATCCGTGGCGCCGGGCACGATGGTGAACAGGCCGTAGGTCTTGAAATCCGGCTTGCCTTCGCGCGCGGCCAGTTCCTTTGCCCGCAACCCGGTCTTGATGAAATCGTCATGGTCCGACCCCAACATGAAGGAGCCGGTGCAGTTCTTCATGGTGAACAGGAAGCCGCGGTCCGAGGCGCCGGCGCAAATGATCGGCGGCTGTGTCTTCGGCTTGGGGTTCGACATGCAGTCGATCAGCTCGTAATGCTTGCCCTTGTGGTCCACGCGCTCCTCGGTCCAGAGCCGCTTGAGCACGGTGAGCCATTCCTCGGCCAGATCGTAGCGTTCGCCGTGGTCGAGGTCCTGCCAGAGCCCCATCTGCCCCTGGTCGCTGGGGTTCGATCCGGAAACGATGTTGAGGCCGAAGCGCCCGCCCGAGATCTGATCCAGCACCGCGGACATCTTGGCCACGACCGCCGGGTGGAAGACCATGGTGTGGACCGTTCCCCACACGCCGATGCGGCTGGTCGCCTCGGCGAGGCCGGCCATGGTGGTCATGCTTTCAAGCGTGAAGTCCCAGTGTCGCGAAGGGCCGCCATAGCCGCGCCACTTCGCCATTGAGAGCGCGAAGTCGAAGCCGAGGTCTTCGGCAAGAAGGGTCACTTGCTTGTTGTAGTCGTAGGTCGCAGCCAGTTGGGGACTGGTCGTCGACGTGATCCAGCCACCGTTGCCGACGGGCAGGAAGACACCGAGTTCGACAGGTTTCGCGTTTCGGTCAAGCATGAGGTTCTCCTATGCGGGCAATCAGGTGAAAGCGCCCGTCGCGTCAGCGGGCTTGCTTGCAAGCCCTTTGACAAAGCGTGTCACGATATCATTGAAGAAGTCGGGGCGTGTTTCGGACAGGCCATGCCCGCCGGAATCCACCAGACAAAGCTCGGCTCCGGGGATCGTTTTGGCCATGGCGCGGGAATGGTAGGGCGGCGTCAGGACGTCGTCCTGCGCACAAAGCACCAGCGTCGGAACCGCGATGTCGGGCAACAAGGCCACAGCGTCATGCTGGACGATCGCATCGATCCGACGCTGGACTATGTTGGCGGGCGGGTAACCTTGCGACGCGCTGAGAATGCCGGTTTCCAGACGGTCCGCGTTGTCGCGAACGTATTCCGGCGGATAGAGGAACACCGCGCTGCCAAGCAGGTAGTTTTCCATGCTCGATCTTTCGAGAATGTCGCTGCGCATCCGGAAACACCAGTTGAAATGGGCATCGGATTTCGGCCAGCTGGCATAGAGCAGCAGCCCCCCGAGAAGGTCGGGCGCATCGGTCGCGAGAACCTGGCCGATGGCGCCTCCGGTGGAATGGCCCACCAGCACCGGCCGGTCGAGCCCGAGGCCCAGGATGAGCGCCTTCAGGTCGTGCGCCAGCAAGTCGATGGAATACGGTTCGTCGGGGCTGTCCGTCTGTCCGGCGCCCCGCTGGTCATAGGTCACCACGGTGAAGTGCCGCGACAGTTCGGCAACCTGCGGTGCCCAGTAGCTGCCAATTCCGTTCAGGCCGGAGGCAAAAAGCACCACCGGCCCGCTGCCGCGGATCTCGTAGTGAGTGGTGATACCGTTGGTATGCAGTGTCGGCATTGAACTGGCTCGTCTTGAAGTGCGGTGCACCGGGCAAATCACCTTGCCCGGCACACGCATCTAAGCCCGGTCACCGCCGCCTGCATAAACGAGGCTCGGGACCGGCGCGTTGCCAAATTGGCAACAGCACTCTTTGGTCAATGCCAGTCTTCGCCTTCGGAATGGGCAAAGTTGTTCCGCAGGAACTTCAGGAACTCGTTCGCGGCAAAGCTCAGGGTGCGATCCTTGTGCACGCAGACCGAGGACCGGACCATCAGGAAGGTCGGCACGGAGATCGGGACCGCGACGAGGTCGCCGTATTCGATATCGCGTTGCGCGGCGAGCACAGGGCCGATGGTCACGCAGGACCCGGTCACCGCCATTGCGCGCGGAAGTTCCAGGTTGTTGGTTTCGACGACATTGATCGGCCGCAACTTGCGGGCGGTGACCGCGCTGTCGAACAGCTGCCGCAGACCGAAATGCTGGTGAGGCAGCGCAAGACGGCGCTCGCAGATCGCCTCAAGGGTCACAGCCGCCTCGGAGGCCAGTGGGTCGCTGGCCGCCACAAGGCACATCACCGGGTCGGCCCGGTCGACGATCACTTCGATCTCGGGGCGCACCATGGCGTTGTAGATGATGCCGATGTCGGTTTCGTTGCTGATCAGGGCTTCGGCGATCATATCGCTTGAACGGCTTGAAACGACGAAAGAAATACCCGGATGACGCTCGCCGAAGGCGCTGATCGTGCGCGGCAGGACATTGGAAAGGACCCCTTCCATCGTGTGCAGCTTCACGGTCCCCTGATCGAGCGTCTTGAAGCTGGCGATGCTCTCCTTGACCTCGTCCAGTTCGCGAAACATGCGCCGCGTGTAGCGTTCCAGAAGTTCCCCAGCCGGCGTCAGGTTGACCCCGGCATTGGTCCGCTCCAACAGCGGGGCGCCGAAGGAATGCTCCAGCAACGCCAGCTGTCGGCTGACGGCGGAAGGCGCGACGTGCAGCCTGTCGGCGGCGCGGCGAATGGCCCGCGCACGGGCAACTTCGTTGAAATATCGGAAAGCGGCAAAGTTCATGCCCGATCGTCCTGTCGTTGTCTTGCTGAAGGGGCGCCGGAGGGATGAATCCTGCCGCCGCCTGGCGGGACCCTAGATGCAGCGTTCTGATGGCGGCAACGCGCAGGCGTGTCTTTTCGACTGTGAGACGCCGTTTCGCGCGGCTTAGTCTGGAATATGGGCAGAACGCCCACCGGCGGAGACGCCGACACAAGGGTCCCGCCAAAGCATCCGTGGATGCGGGACACCGGAGATCGAGGAACTGCATTGTGCTGAGGCTCCGCCAGACTCGCTTCAGGGCCCCGTCGGCCACCGGCCTACCCGGCGCCATCCGCCGTCTGCGCCAGGCGGAGCCGGTCCTGATCGAAGACCAGCATCGCCAGTTCTGGATGGTATTGCCCGCGGCCTTTGCCACGGAACACATGCTGGCGCATATTCGACGCGATGCGGGTGGGCTGATGTGCCTTGCGCTTGACCGTTCCTCGTATGCCGCACTTGGACTGCCCGACAGGCAGGACGCACACGCCGCCGGACCGGATATCGAAATGGGCTGTGCGGTCGGTCGTGATATGGCGCCGCAGGAGCAGGTGCGCGAAGTCCTTGACGCCCTTCACAACCGGGCTCCACTCTCGCCGCCAGAGGATAGCGCCAAGGGATTGCCGACCATGATCGCCGACGACGGGCTGATGCTTGGGCGTGCCGGGATCGCGGAGCGCTGCATCGCGCTGCTTTCCGCCGCGGGTCTTCCGCCGCAGGCATTGATGTGCGCGGTGCTCGATTCCGCCGGGCGAATGCACCTTGGCGCTGAAAGCATCAAGGGCACACCGCTCGCGCGGTATGCCCTTCTGACACTTGCGGATCAGCACGGCCTCAAGGGCGGGGCTGGTGGAGCCAATCGTCGATGAAGCGCACCATGACCTTGGTGAAGTCGACAAGCTGCGCGATCTCGACGCTTTCGTTGACGGAATGCGCTTGCGCAAGCGTTCCGGGGCCGTAGACCACCGCCGGGATGCCGGCATGGCCGAACCAGCCGCCGTCGCAGACTGAAGGAGACATCCCGAAAATGGCGGGCGCGCTCAGGGTCCGCTCGTGGCTTTCGGCCAACAGGCGAATCCCCGGGTGGTCCCGGTCCAGATCCAGCGCCGGGAAGATTTCGCCCCGGTCCACGATCATCGAGGTTCCGCCCCACTCGAAGCGCAGCGGGTTCTCCCGCAGCCAGGGATCGGCGGCGGCAACCGCGTTCAGATGGCTCTCGATTTCGGCGATGATGGCCTCGTGGGTCTCGTTGGGCAGGAAATGCACCGTGACCCAAAGCCGGCATTCGTCGGCGATGAACGCCGCATGGCGCCCGCCCTCGATCACTGCCGGGTTGATGGTGTTCACGCCCGGGCGCATGCCAGCGCAGGACTTTGTCACCGCCCAGTGCCGTTCCAGGTCCTGAAGACCCGCGATCACCTTCATCATCTTCTCGATCGCGCTGGCCCCATGCACGCCGCCGCCGGCGTGGATCATGCGGGACCTTTCGCCGTCGTGGTGTGTCTTTTCGGACTTCACCGTGATCCAGCCCGTGATCACACCGCCTTGGCCCTGCAAATGCATGTCGGAGGTATCGACCACCACCGCGAGGTCGCCGCTGTAGCCGCGCTCGCAGCATTGCAGGGTGCCGGCCTCGCCGACTTCTTCGCCGATCACCGATTGCACGATCAGATCGCCGGGCAGATCGCGGCCGGCCTCGCGCAGCAACTTGATGGCGAAGAGCACGCAGGCGATGCCGCCCTTCATGTCCGCCGTGCCGCGCCCGAACAGCCGTCCGTCGCGTACGAAAGGCTCGAACGGCCCGGTGATCCATGGCTCGTCGGCATGCACCTCGGCCACGTCCATATGGCCGTTCAGGATAAGACTGCGGTGGGTGTCGGAGGCCGATCCGCGCAGCACGCCCACGACGTTCGGATCCCCCGGGTAGACATCCCAGCGGTCGGTTTCGAAACCGAGACCGTCGAGCAGCGCCTGAACGTAGTCCTGCGCGGCGCCCGTGTTGCGCGCGGGCGGGGCCGGAGTCTCGAAGCGGACGAGGTCGGAAAGCAGCGCCACCAGTTCATCGCCGCGGTCGTCGACCGCGGCGATGAGGTCGGTGATCGGATCGGTCGAAAGATCGGTCATCACGCGGCCGCCGCCTGACCGGCCTGGTTCAGACCCATCTGCCAGAAGTCGCTTTCAAGTCGGGTGGCGGTGTCGAAGATCTTCTGTAGCTGCGGCAGGCGAGTCTCGGCGCCATAGCGCTGGCCGACACTGTCGAACTTCTCCAGCGCCAGTTGGACCGACGCCTTGTATTCGGGGCTGTCGTAATTGGCGATCCAGGTCGCATAGGGGTTGGCCGTGCTGCTTGCCTCCGGCATGGCCAGCAGCCGCGCGCCCACCTCGGCATAACCCGCGACGCAGGGCATCAGCGCCGTCAGCAGGTCCAGCAGGTCACCCTGCATGCCGGTATCCATCACGAACCGCGTATAGGTCATGGTTTCCGCGGCCTCCTCTTCGGCCTCCATCATCTCTTCGCTGATGCCCCAGCCGGCGCAATAGCCGACGTGCAAGGGCAATTCGTCGAGAATGCCCTGCAGCCCGGCGGCGCAGGCGCGGATGTCGGCAACCGTGGTCGATTTGGCAACCGACAGCCCGTAGGCGCGCGAGAAGTGCTTCAGGAACAGGTAGTCCTGGGTAAGGAACCGGCGGAAGGCCGGCTTGGGCAGGCTGCCATTTCCGACGCCCCGTACAAAGGCATGATCGACGTAGCTTTCCCAGATCGGTCCCGAGGTATCGCGAAGCTTGCCAAACAGCCCCTGGGTGAAATCGACAGACCCGGTCATCATGCCATCTCCCGACGAACGACGACCATCTTTTCCTGCATCCTCCGGAAGGCGGCATTGGCTTTTTCGACGATTTCCTGCTCGTTGGCGCGGGTCAGCACCCGGCCCTGCATGACCACGTCTCCGTTGATGATCGTCGTGTCGACGACACTGGAATTCGACGCAAAGACGAGGTGGCTCATCATGTGCACGGGCGTTTCGCGCAGCAGCGGCGTGAAGATCGGGTTCTGCGTCTCGATCAGGATGACGTCGGCCTTCATGCCTGCCTTCAGCATGCCTGTTTCGTGGCCAAGCGCCTTGGCACCATTGTTGGTGGCGCGGCGCAGCACGTCCTCTGCCGGGGCGATCGAGGCGTCGCCGCGATGCGCGCGGTGCACCAGCGAGGACCATTTCATCACCTCGAACATGTCGGCCGAGTTGTTGCATTCCACCGCATCGTGCCCAAGGCCCACGTTGATCCCGGCGGCAAGGAACTCGGGCAGGCGGGCCACGCCGTTGCCAAGCTTGGCGTTGGAGTTGGGGTTGTGCGAGATGTGCGTTCCGGTTTCCGCGATCATGCGGATCTCGTCATCGGACAGGTGGACGCAGTGCGCGGCCACGCAATCCGGCCCGAGGATGCCGGTTTCATAGGCCAGTTCGGTCGGACGGCGCCCGAATTGCTTGAGCGAGAATTCAACCTCGGTCTTCGACTCGTTGAGGTGGATGTGCATGCCGGTCCCAAGGTCGTTGGCCAGCGCGCGCGCATCCCGCAGCAGTTCGGGCGAGGACAGGGGCACCCATTCGATACCGACCCGGACCTCGACCAGACCGTTGCCGCGTCCGTGGTTCTTGTGGAAGGCGTCCTTGTTGTCCTCCAGCGTGTCGAGCGCGTGCTCTTCCAGCGCCACGTCATTGCACAACACGGCGCGCATGCCGATGTCGCAGGCCGCATCTGCAAGGCTGTCGAGCTGACGGTACATGTCGTTGACCGTGGTGCAGCCCGTCTTGATCGACTCGGCGTAAGACGCCATGGCGGCCCAATACGCGGCTTCGGGATCCAGCGCACGCACCAGCGGATACCAGCATTCGTCCAGGTATTCCCACAGCGGCAGGTGGTCGAGATACCCCTTGCCGATCGCGGTGTGGTAATGCAGGTCGATCAGCCCGGGCATGATGATCTTGTCCGTCGCGTCGATGACCTTGTCACCGGGGCGGCTTTCGATCGGCGTGCCTCCGGCGACAATCTGGGTGATGCGGTCGTTCTCGATGATGACGCTGCCCACCTCGTGGTAGGTGTTGGCATCGTCCAGCGTGAGGACCATCCCGTTCTTCAGGATCAGGCGCGACATTTGGCTTCCTCTCATTGCGGCCCCCGGCCGTGTTCCAATTTTGAGAAAGCCTAACCAACAGCCATTGCTCCGACTGCACGAACTTCCGACGGCACGCGTTGCCGCATTGAGAACAACCCGCAAAATACGCGGACGCCTCGGCCTTGACGAGAGCAAATGCCGCGAAACGATGCAGATCAATCCGCCCCCTGGATGCTGACGTTGCCATTGCGGCAACGCACCCCTCACCATTCTGCGCGGCACTCCGGAATTTTCCTTGGCTACGATCCGGGCAATTGGGCGCCCCGGCGGCGTCCGTACGCATATTGGAGATCACATGACCGCCCTGCACAGGATGGAGCCCCCGCCCGAAAACGCCGCGCAACCTGACCGGGCCGGGACCCTTGGCATCTCGGTCCGCGATCTGGCGCTGCGCTACGGTCAGAACACCATCTTCGAAGGGCTCTCGTTCGATATCGAGCCGGGGCACTTCGTCGCGCTGCTGGGATCGAGCGGCGTGGGCAAGACCTCCCTGCTGAAGATCATCGCGGGGCTGGAGACCGCGGCCGCCGGGTCCGTGGTGGCCAGCGATGGCGGCCAGGTTGCCAGCCGGATCGCCTACATGGGACAGCAGGACCTGCTCTATCCCTGGCTCACGGTCCGCCAGAATGTCACCCTGGGGGCCCGGTTGCGCGGCGAAAAGCCCGATCTCGACCGGGCAGATCACCTGTTGGAGCGGGTCGGTCTTGGCAAACACGCCAGAGCCCTGCCGATGATGCTTTCGGGAGGGATGCGCCAGCGCGCAGCCATCGCCCGCACCCTTTACGAGCAGCGCCCCTTCGTCCTGATGGATGAACCCTTTTCCGCGCTGGATGCCATCACCCGCGCCACGATGCAGGAACTGGCCGCCGAACTTCTGGTGGGCCGCACCGTCCTGCTGATCACCCACGATCCGCTGGAGGCCTGCCGGCTCGGCGACCGCTTGCTGGTACTCTCAGGCTCTCCGGCGAAACTCGACCCGCCGATGGTGATCCCCGGCGCAATCCCCCGCGCCTCCGACAACCCGGACGTGATGCACGCGCAGGCCATGTTGCTGCGCCGTTTCCAGGAGCTGCAGGAATGACCAATCCCTTCAACGACCCCCGCCTGCGCGGCCTCACCATCTTTTGCGGTCTCATCGCCATCTGGTGGCTCGTCACGCTCACCGGCATTCCGAAGTTCATGCTCCCCAGTCCCTTTTCGGTCGCCGCGGCCATCTGGGAACAGCGCGCGTCGCTGGCGTATCACACCGGGGTCACGCTGATGGAGATCCTGCTCGGGCTGGGCTTTGGGCTGCTGTTCGGCGGCGGCCTCGCGCTTGCGATGATCCTGTCGCGCGGGCTGCAATCCTGGGTGATGCCGGTCATCGTGATTTCGCAATCCATCCCGGTCTTCGCCATGGCTCCGCTGCTGGTGCTGTGGTTCGGATTCGGCATGGCGTCCAAGGTCATAATGGCCGTGCTGATCATCTTCTTCCCGGTGGTGGCGGCCTTTTTCGACGGGTTGCGCCGGACCGAACGCGGCTGGCTGGACCTTGCCCAGACCATGGGCGCCTCGTCGTGGTCGGAAATGCGCCACGTCCGGCTCGTCGCCGCTTTGCCCGCTTTCGGTTCGGGCCTGCGTGTCGCGGCGGCCGTCGCGCCGATTGGCGCCGTGATCGGCGAATGGGTCGGTGCCTCGGCCGGGCTGGGCTACATCATGCTGAATGCCAACGCGCGGATGCAGACGGACACGGCCTTTGCCGCGCTTTTCATTCTGGCCCTGCTCGCCGTGCTGCTGTGGCAGGTCGTGGACCGGCTGCTGAAGCGGGTCCTTTATTGGGTGCCCGACAGCGGCGCGTCCTTCTGATTTCCCCACTGACCAATCAAAATCCCCCCAACAGGAGACTTCCATGAAACTCAACACGACGTTGCGCGCGGCGCTTGCCTCTGCGCTGCTGGTCACTGGTGCGCCGTCTTTCGCCCAGGAGAAGGTGACGGTCCTTCTGGACTGGTTCATCAATCCCGACCACGCTCCGCTCCTTGTCGCCGAACAGATCGGTGCGTTCGAAAAGCGCGGCCTCGACATCGAGATCGTGCAGCCCTCCGATCCGTCCATGCCGCCGCGCCTGCTGGGCGCGGGTCAGGGCGACATCGCGATCAGCTACCAGCCGCAGCTTTACATGCTCGCCGAGCAGGAACTGCCTGTCACCCGCGTCGCCACCCTGGTCGACAGCCCGCTGAACGTACTGGCTTCGATCGAGGGCAAGGGCATCGAAACCATTGCCGACCTCAAGGGAAAGAAGATCGGCTATTCGGTCTCCGGCGTCGAGGAAGCGACGCTCGCTGCGATGCTGCAATCCGGAGGATTGTCGCTTGATGACGTCGAGATGGTGAACGTGAACTTCCAGCTCGTGGCCAGCCTGCTTGCCGACCGCGTCGACGCGGTCATCGGGGGCTACCGCAATTTCGAAGCCACGGAAATCCGTCAGCAGGGCTATGAGCCGAAGATGTTCCTGATCGAAGAACACGGCGTTCCGATGTACGACGAACTGATCGTTCTGGCGCGCAAGGGCGAAGAGAATTCCGAAATGGTGAAGTCCTTCGTCGCCGCGCTGAAGGAAGGAACCGCGTATCTTCTCGAGCATCCCGATGAAACCTGGGAACAGTTCCGCGTCGACTATCCCGATCTCGACAACGAGCTGAACAAGGTCGCCTGGAAGGACACCCTGCCGATGTTCGCCACCGATCCCGGCAAGCTCGATACCGACCGCTATCAGGCCTATGGTGACTTTCTCAAGGAACACGACCTGATTTCCCCGGACGTCGAAATCTTTGACTATGCCGTGGACACATCCGACTGAGATCGCCGGATATCCCGCTGCACAGGCCTGTCCGCGAGGACAGGCCTTTTTTGTTCTGGGAGCACAGGTCTGTCTTACCGGGATGGTTCGGTTCGAAGGCAAGTGCATAATGGGCTACTTGTCGATGGGGACACTGGTTTGGGAGGGCGGTCTGACCCCGCGACGGACGCGACAGGCGCTACCTGGTCAGGGGGCAGGATGAAGAACCTCGTTCCTTTGCTGTGCTGGGCAAGCTGTGCAATTTCTCGGCTGCCGCCGCACGGCTGGAGATCGCGCAGCCCACGCTGACCAAGCAGATGTCCCGGCTTGAAGACCTTCCGGGCAGCTTCAAGCGCCGAGCGACGTCGATAGCTCTCCACGTTCATTTCGAAGACAGTCGTGTGGTGGACGAACCGGTCGACAGCCGAAAGCGTCACCCGCAAGATCGGGAAAGACCCTGTTCCCTTCCCCGAAGGGCTGATTGGCGGGGATCATGATCGAGCGCCGCTCGTATCGGCGCAACCCCGTCTCTAGATCCGGGCCAGCGTGGTCAGCGTGGCGCGGCAGATGCGCTGCAGCCGGTTCCCGTGGGTCTCGGCACCGCGCAGAGGGCCTGGAACTTCGAGGCCCAGCGGGATGTCCTGGGGCAGGCACCGCAGCAGATCGATCAGATCGATCTCGCCCTCGCCCGGCGGCAGGCGTTTGCGCCGGGCGGTGTCGAGTAGCTCCTCGGTGGTATAGCTCGAGCGCACCGGAGCATCGCACAGATGCGCAAAAGGCAACCGCTCCTGCGGAACCTCGGCCAGCTGGGAGAGAGTGGCGCCGGAACGGTCGAAATGCAGGCTGTCAACGAGGATGCCGGGCAGCGGACCGGCGGCCTCCACCACCTGCCGGCAGGTCGCGAGGTCCGGCACCGGGGTCCAGGGAAAGAACTCCAGCACCGCGCGCAAGCCGCGGTCATCGGCGGCCTCGGCGAGCGCCGCCAGACTGCCTGCCAGCCGCGACAGGTCGCTGTCGTAGGGGGCGGCGATGACATGGCGTGCCGCCAGCTCGGCGCCGGTGTCGAGGGTCCGGAGCGCCTCTGCCAGCCGGAATTCCGGCGTCAGGCGCAGGAACTCGATGTCCGAAACCTCGATGCCGGTGTCGCGCAGCGCGCTCTGGGTCTCTTGCAGCTGGGCGCGGTCCGAGAGTGGGTAGCCGGGGCTGTCGGGCGTGACTTGCAGAAGCCGCAGGCCGACTCCGTCAAACCCGGCTTCCGCCGCCGCCCGGATCAGCGCGGCGGGCGCAAGGTCGATGGCTGTCAGATGCGCGACGCTCAGCTTGCGGCTCATGCGCCACGCTCCGCCGCTTCGCGCCCGGCGATGAAGCCGAAGGTCAGCGCCGGCCCGAGGTTGATGCCGCCCGCCGGGTAGTGCCCACCGAAGACGCTCGCCATGTCGGTGCCCGCGGCCCAGAGGCCGGGGATCGGCGTGCCCGCGGTGTCCAGCACCTGCGCCCGCCCGTTGGCCGCGAGGCCGGAGAAGGTGCCGAAGCTGCCCGGCACCACCTCGACCGCGAAGAAGGGCGCGTGGGCGATGGCGGCGACGCAGGGGTTGGGATGCTGCTCGGGGTCACCCTGCAGCCTCATGTAGGGCGTGGTGCCGCGGAAAAAGAGCGGATCCTCGCCCCGCGCCGCGCCGCGGTTCCACTCGGCCACCGTGGCCTCGAGCCCCGCCGGGTCGATACCGCAGACCCGCGCCAGCTCTGCCAGGTCGCGCCCGGTCTTGAGGTAGCCGCGGCGCACCCAGGGCCGCCAGGGCAGCGGCTGCGGGCGCACGACGCCGAGGCCGAAACGGCGCAGGAAGCGCAGGTCGCAGACGAGCCAAGAGCGCGCGGGCTGACCCTCGGGCACGGCGCCGAGCAGCGCGTCAACGTAGTCGTGATATCCCAAGCCCTCGTTGCAGAAGCGCTTTCCGTTCGCCAGGACGCCGATCACGCCGGGCTTCCCGCGCTCGATGATATGCGGGAACTTCCCGACCGTGCCGTCGGGCCAGGGCACCACCGAGACCGGGCAAAGCGCCGCCGCCCGCGCCTGGTCGCGGCGCATCTGGGCGCCTATGGCCCGCGCCATGGCGATGCCGTCGCCGCATGCTTCGGGGATGGCGAGTGTCTGGTGCTCGCTGTCGCGCGGGAAGGTCTCGGCCCGCAGCGCGGTATCATGGGGATAGCCGCCGGTGGCAAGCACCACGCCGACCCGGCAGCGCAGCAGCGTGCCGTCGCCAAGCGTGACCCCGGTGATCCGTCCATCCTCGTGCTGCAGCGCGCGCATCGCGCATCCGGGGCGCAGCTCGACCCCGAGGTCGAGCGCCGAGCGCAGCAGCCTGGCCACCAGCGCATTGCCGTTGCGCAGGTCCATGCCGCGCCCATGCAGGGCCAGATCGCGGACATGGCGCAAGATGCGTCGGGTGGCATGAAGAAAGGCGCGCGGCGCGCGGGTCATGGTCATGAAGGCGCGCAGGTCGGGCCCGGCCTGGATCGTCATTCCCAGGAAGGTGGTCTCGCGCGTGGGCCGCCGCAGCAGCGCGATGTCCGCGCCTAGCCTGCGGCCGTCAAACGGTTTGGCGATGACCGAACGCCCGCCGGTGCCGGCGCCGGGCAGGTGGCCGTAGGTGTCGGGAATGGCGGTGCCGGGTTCGAATTCGAGTGCCGTCCGCGTCTCGAAGAACTCCACCATCTCGGGCGCGGCGGCAAGGAAGGCATCGACCCGCTCGGGCTCGAAACGGTTACCGAGCACCTCCTGCAGATAGTGCCGGGGAGCCTCGGCGGGCTCGGTGATGCCGGCACGGCGGACGACGGGATTGCGCGGCGCCCAGATCCAGCCCCCGGACCAGGCGGTGGTGCCGCCCAGAACCTCGGCCTTTTCGAGGACGGTGACGGAAAGCCCCTGTGCGGCGGCGGTCACGGCAGCGGCAAGCCCACCTGCGCCGGAGCCGACGACGACAAGATCCACGCTGCGGGTCATTGCTTCCTCCTCGGACTGCCTCCAGTGCCTTCTGTCTGCATACCGCGCGACGTGGTATTAACGTCAATGACATTATCTGCGCCCATGATAACATCATGTTACTAAGGAGGTGCCCATGCGCGAAATCACTCTGCGACAGGTCGAAGTTATCCGGGCAGTCATGCTGCGCGGCACGATCGCGGGGGCGGCAGAGTTTCTGGGGGTGTCGGCGCCGGGGATCTCGCGGCTTGTCAAACACACCGAGGAAGCGCTGGGGCTGCGCCTGTTCGAGCGCCGGGCCGGCCTCTTCGTGCCCTCGGTCGAGGCGGGGCGGATCTTTGATCAGGTGCGCGAGGTCTACAAGGGCGTAGAGAACCTGCAGAGCGCGATCGACTCGCTACAGAAGGGCGAGGAGGTGCATCTGGCCTTTGCCTCGGCGCCCTCGGTGGCGCAGTTCATCGCGGCGCGGGCGACATCCTCGATCCGGGCGCGCTATCCCGACCTCTACATCGATCTCAATATCCTGAAGATCGAGGAGACCACCGACTACCTTCTGCTCGAGCGGGGCGAGTTCGTGATCATGAGCTCGCCGGTCTACAACCCCGGGATTCAAAGCGAAAAAATCGCGCATGGGCGGGTTGTCGCGATCCTGCCCGAGGGCCATCCGCTGGCCGAGCAGACCGTGGTGTCGGTGCAGGATCTGGCGCGTGAGCCGCTGGTCGGGATCGACCCGGCGGACCCCTATGGCCGCATCGTCTCGCGACCGTTCCGCGAGGCCGGGATCGAGCTGCGCCACTCCATGCGGGGGCGCTTTGCCCAGACCATCGTCAGCCTCGTGCGGCACGGGCTCGGAGTGGCGGTGATCGACGAGTTTTCGGTGTCGGAGGTCTACTTGCCGGGGGTCGTGCGCCGCCCGCTCCGCGAGGAAACCTCGATCGACATCTATGCCGTGACCAAGAAGGACCGCGTGCTTTCGAATTTCGCCGAATTCAGCATCCAGCAGTTCCGCCGGGAGCTGAACGACGCCGGCAAGACATGGGCAGGTCAGGACAGATGAAATAACTTAATGTTATTCATACGTCGAAAATGGTATTTGACGTTATGCGGGACCCTGTCGCATCAATTTGGGCAACGGATGCGGGGAGGACCGTGTTCGATAGCTTTTACGGGAGGAAAACCATGAAGCGTTTTGTACTTGGTGCCGCCTCGGCACTCGTTCTCGCCGCAGCCGCTGCTTCGGCTCAGGACTACCCCACCAAGGAAATCCAGGGTATCATCCAATGGGGGGCAGGCGGCTCCACCGATACCGTGATGCGCTCTGTCACCCCGCATGCGGAGGAGGCCCTGGGCGGAACGGTCGTCATGCAGAACGTCACCGGTGGTGTCGGCGCCATCGCGCTGAACCAGGTCGCCGGGCAGGCGGCTGACGGCTACACGCTGCTGATGGGCGCGGAAAACCCGCTGCTCTACAAGGTGATGGGCCTCGGCGACAAGGATTACTCGGACTTCACCCCGATCAACATCCTGGCGCGCGGCACACCGATTCTGGTGGCCAACCCGGATGCGCCCTTCGACGATTACGCGGGCATGATGGCCTACATCAAAGAAAACCCGGGCGAGCTGCGGCTCGGCGCGACGGGGCCGGGCGGTCTGCCGTCGGTGGTGACCGCGATGATTAACACTGTCGAGGGCGAGATGGATGTGATCTCGGTGCCCTACGACGGTGACGGCCCGGCGCTGACCGCGCTGCAGGGCGGGGCGATCGACGTGATGCCCGCCGTTCTGGGCGCCGCGATCGAAGGCATCCGCGCCGGCAACATCAAGCCGCTCGCGGTCTTCGACGTCGCCCCGAACGACAAGCTGCCCGAGGTTCCCGCGGTCACATCGTTCAACGACGGCTACAACGCCTACCTGCCCTGGGGTCCGTTCTTTGGCGTCTTCGTCAAGCAGGGCACGCCCGATGACGTGGTGGCCAAGCTGACCGACGCCTATGCCGCGGGCGCCGAAACCGCAGACTTCCAGGAGCTGATGGAAAACCGCGGCTTCACCATGATGTCGATCTCTGGCGCCGAAGCCGAGGAGTTCCTGACCAAGTGGCAGCAGGGCACCACCTGGCTGCTGCAGGACGCCGGCCTGACCAAGAGCTCTCCGGAAGACTTCGGCATCGCCCGCCCGGGCAACTGATCGCAAGATCCGGCGCCCGCGCCCAAGGATCGAGCTGGCGTCGCGCTTCCGTATTCGAAGGGCGGCGCCATTTTTTCTACCGCGCTCCGCGACCGCCGCGGCCCGCACCGAACTCAGGGAGGGGAGTTCCATGTCCCGAATTGAAACGGACCATCACGACGGCACGTCCGACGCGACGCCCGGCGGCTACGAGGCGCAGCGCCGCCCCGGCGAGCTGGTCTTCGGCGCGCTGATGGTGATCGGCAGTCTTGTCCTGCTGTGGAACGCCTATGGCATCTCCGGGTTCGAGGCACTTTCGGCGCCCGGCTCGGTGCCGATGGCGACTACCGCCGTCATGGTGATCACCTCGGTCATCATCTTTCTGCACGACCTGCGCCTGCCGCGCGTGGCGGGCGAAACCGTGGCGCGCGACATCCTGCCCGGCGTGGTGGTGATCATCGCGCTACTGCTCGTTGCCTACGGGTTCTTGCTGCGGCCGCTCGGCTTTCTGCCGACCTCGGCGCTCTTTCTCATCGTGTCGCTGAAGCTGCTGGCGCGGCGCGGCTGGCTCTGGACCGTGTCCATCTCGGTCGGCAGCCTCGTGCTGATCTGGGTTATCTTCCGCATCATCTTCACCGTGCTGATGCCCGCCGGCATCGTGCCCGAGGCCGAGCTGATCCAGACCTTCCGCAACCTCTTTTCCGGAGGCCAGTGATGGAAACGCTTCTTGCCTTCCTGACCGTCTTCACCCAGCCAGAGCTACTGCTGCTCGTGGGCCTCGGCACCTTCGCGGGAGTCTACGTCGGCGCCATCCCGGGGCTTTCGGTGACCATGGCGGTCTCGATCCTCATTTCCTTCACCTTCTCTTGGGACGTCTACCCGGCCATCTCGCTGATGATCGGCATCTTCATGGGCGGCGTCTACGGTGGCTCGCGCACGGCGATCCTGCTCAACATCCCCGGTGCGCCCTCGGCGATCGCCACGGCGCTCGACGGGTATCCCATGGCGCAGCGCGGCGAGGCGGGCACGGCGATCGGCGTCACCACCGTCATGTCATTCTTCGGCGGCTTTCTCGGAATCGCGGTGCTGGCTCTGGCGGCGCCTGTCGTCTCGGACTTTGCGCTGAAGTTCCAGCCTCGCGACTACATGCTCCTTGCGGTCCTCGGCATTCTTCTGGTCGGCTCGCTGTCGTCGGGCAGCCTGGTGAAGGGCATCTTCGCCGGCGCCCTGGGCATCGCCATCGGCGCGGTGGGTCGCGACCCGCTGACCTTCACCGAACGGTTCACCTTCGATCTGTCGATAATGCAGAGCGGCATCAGCTTCATCGCGGTGATGATCGGTATGTTCGGCGTCTCCGAGGCGCTGATGCAGCTGCACCATGTAGACAAGACGGCGGTGCGGCAGAAAATCACACGCATCGTTCCCTCCTTCGGGACCATCCGCAAGCATTTGCCCCTGTCGCTGCAGACCTCCACCATCGGCGTGATCATCGGCGCGCTTCCCGGCACCGGCGGGGACATCGCGGCGCTGATGGCCTATGATCATGCCAAGCGCGTGACGAAAAAGCCCGAGCGGCCCTTCGGGCAGGGGGCCATGGAGGGGCTTGTCGCGCCGGAAACCGCCAACAATGCGGCCGTCGGCGGCGCCTTCATCCCGATGATGACGCTGGGCATCCCCGGCGACGCGGTGACCGCGATCATGATCGGCGCGCTGTTCATCCACGGGCTGAACCCCGGGCCAATGCTGATGATCGATCAGCCGGACATGTTCTGGTTCATCGTTGGCGCGCTGGTCTCCGCCAACTTCTTCATGCTGCTCTTCGGCCTGACGGGCATCAAGCTCTTCACCAAGATCGTCGAAATGCCGCGGGCCGTGTTGATCCCGCTGATCATGCTGCTGTCGATCGTCGGCGCCTATGCGGTGAACAACTCGATCACCGACGTCTACTGGATGCTGGGCTTCGGCTTCTTCGGCTACTTCATGCGCCACTATGGCTATCCGCTGGGGCCGGTGATCCTCGGGGTGATCCTGTCGCGACTGCTCGACGACAACTGGCGGCGGGCGATCATCTCGGAGCGCGAGGATCTCGGACGGTTCTTCCATGGCATCGTCACCAGCCCGCTGTCGCTTGTGCTCTTCATCGCAGTTATCCTGATCTTCGTGTCGCAGACGCCGCTCTGGGCCCGCGCCAAGAAAAAACTGCTGGGCGATCCGGCGGAAGAGGGGACACTATGAGCACGACCGGCACGCTCCGCCTCGGACTGATCGGCGACAATATCGCCCGCTCGCGGTCGCCGCTGCTGCACCGGCTGGCCGGTGGCCAGAACGGCGTCGAAGTGACCTATGAGCGGCTGGTGCCGAAGGACATGGCGCGCAGCTTCGACGAGATCTTCGAAGTCTGCGAGGGCGAGGGCTACCGCGGCATCAACGTGACCTATCCCTACAAGGAAATCGCCGCGAAAAAGGTCGAGGTGGACGATCCGCTGGTGCGCGCCGTGGGGGCGGTCAATACCGTGATCTTCGGCGGGGCGCGGCCCAAGGGGTTCAACACCGACTATTCCGGCTTTATGGCGGCCTATCGGCGGGTGATGGGCGACACGCCCACCGGCACCGTGCTGGTGATCGGCACCGGCGGCGTCGGGCGGGCGGTGGCCTTCGGGCTGTCAGGGCTGGGAACGCGCAGACTGCGCCTCGTCGACCGCGATCCCGCCAAGGCCGAGGCGCTGGCCGAGGCGCTGAAATCCGTCGCGCCTGACATGGAGATCAGCATCTGGCTCAGCGCCGAGAAGGCAGCCGAAGGCTGCAGCGGGCTGATCAACTGCACCCCCGTGGGCATGGTCGGCTACGAGGGCACGCCGCTCGCGCCAGAGGCCATGACCGGCGCCGTCTGGGTCTTCGACGCAGTCTACACACCGGTGGACACGCAGTTCCTGCAGGATGCCGCCGCCGCGGGGCTGAAGGTGATTTCGGGCTGGGAGCTCTACTTCTATCAGGGCGTCCACGCCTGGAAGCTGTTTTCCGGCCTGGGACTGGACGACGCGGCCCTGCGCAAGTCGCTTGTCGACATGGGAGATGCCGAATGAAAACCTGCATCGCAACGGTCTTGATCTAGGGCAGGCTCTCCGAGAAGCTCGAGGCGATCTTGGCGGCGGGCTTCGACGGTATCGTGATCTTCGAGCAGGATTTCATCACCGACAGCGGCAGCGCCCGCGACGTCGGTAACCGCATCCGCGACCACGGGTTGTCGATCGACCTCTTCCAGCCCTTCCGCGATTTCGAGGGGCTGCCCGTCATCCGCCGCACCAGCCGATCGAAGGCACCGCCTTCGTCAATTCGCGACGCGCGGCGCCGAGGCGGACAAGCTGCGTGCACAGCTCGCGGCGCTCGGCTTTGCCGAGACCGGTCGCCACGTCGCCAAGGCCATCACCCTCTGGCAGCAGGGCGACATCCGCCTCGTGGTGAACGAGGAAGAGGGCGATGTCGCCGGCTCCGCCTGCAACATGCATGGCACTTCGGTCTGCGATGTCGGCATCACCGTCGGCTCGTCGTCCGAGACGCTGGAGCGCGCCACCTCTTTCGCGCAGGCCCCCGCCGTCGGCCAGCTCGACATTCCCGCAATCCGCGGTCTGGGCGGCAGCGTGCTGCATTTCCTCGACGCCTCCCACGCCGGAGTCTGGATCGAGGAATTCGGCGCCGGTCGCGACGGCCCGCAGGGTGCCGGGCTGCGCCGCGTCGATCACATCGCGCAGACCATGACCTACGATGAGATGCTGAGCTGGTCGCTGTTCTCCAGCTCGCTGCTAGACACGGCGAAGGCGCCGATGGTCGACGTGATCGATCCTGACGGGCTGGTACGCTCGCAGGCTATAGGAGTCGCAGTTCAGATATCGCTCACAACCCGATCAGCGGTCGCAATGTCCGGCCACCGGATGGCGGACAGGAGGCATCAGTGAAGGGCACGAGCACCGAGAGCGAGGCGCTGGGGGTCTAGGTCGATGACCGGCGCGCCCTATCTGGTGATCAACCTGCGGGCCACCTTCCACGGCATGCTGGCTGGCCGCGCCGAGGCGCAGGAAACGGCGCCGGTGACCACCATGGGCTGGGGCGGCGAATGGGACGACCGCATCGCCGCCGCCTGTTACATGCCGTTCACCGAAAAGTCCGGCACACCGGTGCAGGTTATCCCCTATTCGACGCCGAAAGTGCTGGCGATGCACGAAGCAGGCACCATGGAGGTCGATGTCCTGCTGGGTGCGGGTCTTGATACGCCGATGCTGATCGACAAGGGCGTCGCCGCGCCCATCGACTGGTCCGTCGTCGACAAGGACGCGCTGACGCCGAACCAGCTGGCCTATGGCGATTACGCCATCGGGGGCAGCACGCTGTCCTACGTGATGGCCTACAACACCCGCCGCTGGCCGGGCGATGACCATCCCAAAAGCTGGGCCGATTTCTGGGATGTCGAGAAATTCCCCGGACCGCGGTCGCTGGGCCGATATCCTGCTGTCTTCGCCCAAGAACCTGCCGCCGCAATTCCCCATCGACTGGGGCTGGTCGGCCGAAACCTTCGACACCGGGCAGCGCCGGTTCGAAGAATGGCTGCAGGCCCGACATGATCCAGACCCGTGCCGGCAGACCGGGGCGGGTCACACTGGCGCGGGTCACACCGGTCGCGGCCTGTCCTTTGCGCCGCCGGGACCCGGATGCACCGGTGCCGCAGGTAATCTTGATGGTTTTCGTTGGTGTTCCGGCCTCCGATCTGGTCAAGTTCGCCCGAGTCCCGGCTCGTCAAAACAAGGCTTGAAGGAGCACCCGATGCGTTCCCGCACTATTCCCCTGTTTCTGAGTGTCCTTCTGGCGACCTCGTTGGCCGCCACGGCGTCGCTGGCCCATACAGGGCCGGGATATGGCGGCGGGTTCGGGGCCGGGTTCGCCCATCCGATCCTGGGTTGGGATCATGTGGCGGCCATGGTGGCCGTGGGCCTTTGGGGCGCCTTCCTGGGCGCACCGGCGATCTGGCTGCTGCCGGTCGTCTTCCCGCTGGTCATGGCGTTCGGCGCCGTTTTCGGCATCCTGGGCGTTCCGATCCCGGGGGTCGAGACGGGCATCGCGTTGTCCGCCGTCGTTCTGGGGCTGATGATCGTCTTCGCCGTGCGCCCGCCGCTGTGGGTTGCGGCGACGCTGGTCGGCCTCTTCGCCATCTTCCACGGCTACGCCCATGGCGCCGAACTGCCCGAGACGGCCAATGCCTTTGCCTTTGCCCTGGGCTTCGTTCTGGCCACCGGGCTGTTGCACTTGACCGGCATTGCCCTGGGCATGGCGGTCAAGTGGCCCGCCGGACGTGCGGCGGTGCGCGGGGTGGGGGGCCTGATCTCGCTTGCCGGTGTGGCGTTCCTGACCGGCGTCGCATGAGGCCGTCCCTTTGGCGAACCGCCGGCCTTCTGGCGGCGGTTCTGCCGGCCCCGGCCTGGGCCCACGGCACCGTGCCGGGATTCGAAGGGTTCTACACCGGGGTCCTGCATCCGTTTTCGACACCTGCGCAGGTCATGGCCCTGCCGGTGCTGGGCATCCTGATCGGCGCCTTCGACCTGATCCGGGTCCGCCGGGCGCTTGCCGCCTTTGCCGTCTTCACCCTGTTGGGCGTTCTCAGCGGCGGCCTTCTGGGCCCCGTCGACAGCGCGCTTTTCGCCGTCGCGGCGGTGGGCGGGGCGCTGGCGGCCTTGGCGCCGGGGCAGATGATCCCCGTGGCGCTGGTGGCGGCGGCCTGCGGTGGGGCGTTCATCGGCGCGGAATCGATCCCCGATCCGGGCCGCATGCGCGACCGGGTGATCATGATCGCCGGCGCGTTGCTAAGCGCCAATATCGTGCTGTTCTACCTGGCCACCGGCGTGAATGCCGCGCTTGAAAGGTTTCCCCGGCCCTGGGTCCGCATCGGCTTTCGCATCGGCGCGGCCTGGCTGACGGCGATTTCCATGGTCATGCTGGCGCTGCGCTATGCCCCGCAGCCGGGATAGCGCATCCTACTGCCGCCCGCTGCGCCGCAGCGACATGGAATATTCGAACCGGCTGCCGGGGTGCAGGTTCACGCTGATGTAGACCACGCGCGACGCCGACATGTAGCGCCGGACGATCTGTAACGCCGGCTCTCCGGCGCGGGCCGACAGCACCCTGGCGGCGTCATCGGGCAGCAGCGTCGGGCGGATGGTCTGGTGCACCTCGTCGACCTCGGCGCCGTAGTTCTTCGCGATCAGGTCGGCGATCAGCCCGGGATAGGCGGCGATGTCGGGCACGATGGCCGCATAGGTCGGGTCGACGTAATTGTCGGTCCAGCAGATCGGCGGATCGCCCGATCCGGGCGCGGTTCGGATCACGCTGACATCGATCCAGCGGGTGCCGGGCTTGCAGCCCAAAAGCCCGGCCAGCGACTCGTCGGCGACGATCTCCCTGACGCCCTGGATCTCGCGGTGGGTGGCTTCGCCGAAATGCGCGAGCCCCTCGATCGACGTGGTCGAGGCGTCGTATTCCGCCGGTCCGGCCGACACCACGCGGGTGCCCACCCCCTTCTGGCGGGTGATCAGCCCAAGCGACACCAGCCGGTTCAATGCCGCGCGCACGGTCGACCGGCTGAGCTTGCGCGCCGCCGCCATCTCCAGCTCGGTCGGCAGCAGGGCGCCCACGGGATAGGTGCCTTCGCGAATCTCGCGGATCAGCTCGTCGGACAGTTCGGCGTAGATCGGTCGGCTGCTCATGTTGATCTCCCTGAGGAATTTGCATCCTGACAGACGGCTTGACTCGGGACAATGTGTCCAACTATGTTCGAACATATAACTTTGTTCGAACATATCGGGGAGGGGTGCATATGTCGACGAGTGAGACAACCGCAGTCGTGGATTCAGCCGTCGAGGATGCCGAGAAGTTCGACTTCGGCGCGACGGTCCGGCACCTGGGGGGCTGGCAGAAGGCGGCGGTTGGCGGGCTTTGCGTGCTGTACGCGCTGTTCCACCTTGCGGTGCTGAACGTCGTGCAGCTGGATGCCTGGGTGTTCCGGGCCATCCACGTGAACCTGGCCGCCGTGATCGCGTTTGCGCTTTACGCCCCCTTCGGCAAGCACGGGAACAGGATGCCGGTGTTCGACATGGTCCTGTCGGTCATCGTGCTGGGCTGTGCGGGCTACATCTGGTGGAACCTGGACGGGCTGATCCTGCGCACCGGCGTGCTGATGACGCCGACGGACGTGGTCGTGGCCACGCTGGGCATCATCGGCGTGATCGAATTCACCCGGCGCACCGCGGGGCTGGCGCTGCCGATCCTGGCCGGGGTCTTCATCCTTTACGGCTTCCTCGGCCCCTGGCTGCCCGGTGTCCTGTACCACCGGGGCTACCAGTTCGGCGAATTCACCACCTTCGTCTATTCGATGGAGGGCATCTTTGGCATCACCACCGCCGCTGCCGCGCTGTACATCGTGCTGTTCGTCCTTTTCGCGTCGTTCCTGCAGGTGTCCAAGGTCGGCGACTTCTTCATGAACCTGGCCTTCGGCGCCTTCGGCCAGCTGCGCGGCGGACCGGCCAAGGTGTCGCTGTTCGGGTCCGTGCTGTTCGGCATGATCTCGGGGTCGGGCGTCGCGAACGTGGTGGCGTCGGGCACCTTCACCATCCCGGTGATGAAACGCGTGGGCTACAAGCCCGCCAGCGCCGGCGCGATCGAGGCCGCGGCGTCGACCGGAGGCCAGCTGACCCCGCCGATCATGGGGGCAGGGGCCTTCATCATGGCCGAGGTCACCGGCATTCCCTACACAACGATCATCGCCGCCGCGCTGATCCCGTGCCTGCTGTATTACCTGGCCGTCTACATCCACATCGACCTGGAAGCCCGCAAGCAGGGGATCGAGGGTCTGCCCCGGTCCGAACTGCCCAAGTTGCGGCCCATGGCCCGCGATGCCTTCGTTCTGGCGCCGCTGGCGCTGCTGATCACCTTCCTCTTTGCCGGCTATTCGATCATCTCGGCCGGATCATGGGGGATCGCGACCGCCGTTCTGGTCATGTTGCAGCAGCGGCTTGACCTGGACAGCCGGGTGCACGCGGTGCCGGTGGTCGTCGTCATCGCATCGGTCGTGTTCCTCCCGAACCTGGCCGCCAATACCCACGGGATGATCGCCATCGGCGCGGGGCTTGTGACGATCCTGGTGACCGCGCTGATCACCCGGCCAAAGGCGCCGCTGGCCGCCCTGCACGGCACGCTGGCCGACATCATCGAAAGCCTGTCGATCGGAAGCCGCCAATGCCTTCAGCTGGCCTCGGTCTGTGCCTGCGCCGGCATCGTTGTCGGTGTCATCGGGCTGACCGGGCTGGGCGGGCGGTTCTCGTCGCTGCTGCTGGGCGTGGCGGGGCAAAGCGAGTTCATGGCGCTCATCTTCGCCATGCTGATCTCGCTGGTGCTGGGTATGGGGATGCCGACGACGGCGGCCTATGCCATCGCCGCATCGGTCGTCGCCCCCGCGTTGCAGCGGATGGGCCTGCCGGTGCTGCCCGTGCACCTGTTCATCTTCTACTTCGCCGTGATCTCGACCATCACGCCGCCCATCGCGCTGTCGGCCTTTGCCGGGGCGGCATTGGCGGGGGGCGATCCGTGGCAGACCTCGTTCAAGGCCGTCCGCTATGGGCTGGCCGCCTTCATCGTGCCGTTCCTCTTCATCCACAACCAGGGGGTTCTGCTGGAAGGCACCGTGTTCGAGATCATCCGCACGACGATCACCGCCGTGTTGGGGGTCTGGGGGCTGGCCACGGCCAGCGAAGGCTGGTTGCGCGGCCGGATGCCCGTGGTCCTGCGCATCGGGCTGGCGGGGGCGGCGCTGCTGCTGATCGCGGGCGACATCTATACCGACCTTGCCGGCCTGGCGCTCGGAGGAGCGATCGTGGCGCTGCGTGTCATCACGTCACGCCACCAGTCCCGTCGGCCGCAAGCCATCTGAAAAGACTGATCAAACAGGAGGATATCATGATCAGACGTACCTTTCTCGGGCTTTCGCTAAGCGCGCTTGCCGCCTCGACCGCCATGGCGCAGGAGGTCGACACATCCGACTGGCCGAACACGCTTGTGGTGGGCACCGCGTCGCCGGGCGGCACCCATGCGATCTATGGCCAGGGCATCGCCTCGCTGATTTCGGCCCACGTGGGCGTCAAGGCGTCGACCCAGCAGACCCAGGGCCCCACCCAGAACCTGGTGCTGGTCCATGCCGGCCGGGTCGATATCGGCCTGACCACCATGGGCCCCGCATGGGAAGCGATGCAGGGCGAGCTCGACCTGGATCCCGGCACGAAATACGACGACATCCGAGCGCTGTTCCCGATGTACATCACGCCCTTCCAGGCGGCGGCGCTGGAACGCTCGGGCATCACATCGGTCAGCGACCTGGCCGGCAAGACTGTGGGCGCCGGCCCGCGCGGCGGCACCGGCGGCACCTACTGGCCGCGCTGGTTCCAAGCCCTTGGCGTCGACGTCAACGTCCAGAACGGCCCGCTGGGCGACCAGACATCACAACTGGCCGATGGCCGCCTGGACGCGGTGACCACCGCCGCCGGCCTGCCGATCTCGGCCTTCAGCGAACTGGAAACCCTGGCGCCCACCGTCTTCTTCGGCCTCAGCCAGGACGAAATCGACACGCTCAAGGACCAGGTCCCCTATGCCAGCCCCTACGTGATCCCGGCGGGCAGCTACGAGGCGCAAAAGCAAGACATCGAGACCCTGGCGATGTGGAACGTCGCCTTCACCAATTCCGGGATGTCCGACACGCTGGCCTACGAGATCGTCAAGGCCGTCTTCGAGAACCACGACGAGATGGTCGCGACCCATGCCTCGGCCAGGGAAACGCTGCTTGAGAACGTGTCTAAGAACACCTTCATGCCGTACCACCCGGGCGCCGTGAAATATTACCGCGAACAGGGCATCGACCTGCCAGACGCGACCATCCCTTCCGAAATGACGAATTGAGGCCCCCATGTCCGGATCCCCTGTCAGGGTCAGCGCGATCGATTCTCCCATCTGGGGCGGCAGTTTTGCCGATGCCGAGATGCGGGCGGTCTTCGCCGGCGACACTTACATCGCGAAATGCGTGGAAACCGAAGTCGCGCTGGCCCGGGCACAGGCCGGGCTGGGCATGATACCGACGGAGGCGGCCGAAGGACTTTCGGCCGCCGCCAGGACCTGCCGCTTCGACATGGAGAAGCTGCGCGAGGAAACCGAGATCGTGGGTTATCCGATCCTGCCCATGGTCGAACAGCTGGCCGCCCATGCGGGCGAGGCCGGGCGCTACCTGCATTGGGGCGCCACCACGCAGGATATCATGGACACGGCGACGGTGCTGCAGCTTGAGGCCGCGCTGGCTCTGATCTCGCGCCGGCTGGATGCCGTGCGGGCGGCGCTGGTGACCCTGGCGCGCGATCACCGCGACACGGCCATGGCGGGCCGGACCCACCTGCAGCACGCCTTGCCGGTGACCTTCGGTTACAAGGCGGCGGTGTGGCTGTCGGCGCTGGATCGTCACGCCACGCGGCTGGAAGAAATCGGGCCGCGCGTGCTGGTGGTGGAATTCTCGGGCGCCGCCGGGACCCTGGCGTCATTGGGCGACCGGGGGCTTGAGGTGCAATCGGCGCTGGCCGCCGAGCTGGGCCTGGGCGTGCCGTCGATCACCTGGCATTCGGCGCGCGATTCCATCGCCGAGGCGGTGTCGCTGATGGCGATGATCTCGGGGAGCCTGGCCAAGATCGCCTTCGACATCTCGATCATGATGACCACCGAACTGGGCGAGGTGTCTGAACCTTACGTGCGTCACCGGGGCGCTTCCAGCACCATGCCGCAGAAACAGAACCCGGTGTCGTGCGAATTGATCCTGGCCGGGGCGAAGATGGTGCGCAACCACATGGTGTCGATGCTGGACGCCATGGTGCACGATTTCGAACGCGCCACGGGGCCCTGGCACCTGGAATGGTCGGCGGTTCCCGAAGCCTTTGCGCTGACCTCCAGCGCGCTGGCGCAGGCGGATTTCATGCTGTCGGGGCTGGTCGTGCATCCCGACCGGATGGCGCGCAACCTGGACCATTCGCGCGGGCTGATCGTGGCCGAGGCGGTGATGATGGCGCTGGCACCCGCGACCGGGCGGAAACAGGCGCATGACATCGTCTATGCCGGCTGTCGTCGCGCGGTGGACGAGGACCGGAGCCTGCGCGAGGTGCTGACCGACACGCCTGCGGTGAGGGACACGCTTGGGGCCGATGCACTTGCGCGGCTGACCGATCCGGCGAACTACCTGGGCACCGCGCCCGCCATGGTCGATCGGGTGATCGCCGGACGATGACCATGCGCCGGGAATCCGATGCCTTCGGGTCGGTGGAGATCCCCGCCGACCGGCTGTGGGGCGCCCAGACCCAGCGGGCGCTAGCGGTCTTCGGCGACGCCGGGGCGCGCCTGCCCGTCGCCGTCGTCCGTGCCTTTGCCCGCCAGAAGGCGGCGGCAGCCCGCGCGAACCGGGCCTTGGGGGCGCTGGATGGCGACCGGGCCGGGCTGATCCTGGCCGCCTGCGAGGATCTGGCCTCGGGCGTCTGCGACGGGCATTTCCCGCTGCCGGTCTGCCAGACCGGCAGCGGCACCCAGACCAACATGACCGCCAACGAGGTCATCGCCAACCGGGCGAACCTGCTGGCGGGGCAGCCATTGGGGGCGAAGACCCCGGTGCACCCGAACGACCACGTCAACCGCAGCCAGTCGTCCAACGACAGCTTTCCGACGGTCATGCATATCGCCGCCGTCGATGCGGCCGAAACGCAATTGCTGCCCGCGATCATCGACCTGGTGCTGGCGCTGGACGACCGGGCGCGGGCGTTCGACGGCATCGTCCGGCTGGGCCGGACCCATCTGAACGACGCCGTGCCGGTCCCCCTGTCGCAGGGCTTTGCCGCGTCGGCCAGCGAACTGCGCCGGATCGGTGACCGGATCGAGGATGCGGTGGAGGATCTGCTGGTGCTGCCCCAGGGCGGCACCGCCGCAGGCAGCGGGCTGAACGCACCGCAGGGCTTCGACCGGGCCTTCTGCAAGGCTTTGTCCGAGGCCACGGGCCGCCGCTTTCGCCCCGCCCCGATCAAGGTCGAGGCCATGGCCGGCCACGACGCGCTTGTCGCGCTTTCGGCGGGCTGCGAGGCCTTGTCCATTGCGCTGACCCGTTTGGTGAACGACATCCGCCACCTGTCGTCCGGCCCTGCCGGGGGCCCGGGGGAACTGATCCTGCCCGACGATGGCCTGACCTCGTCCATCATGCCGGGCAAGCGCAACGCCACGCTGGGCGAGGCGCTGATGCAGGCCTGTTTCCATGCCGCGGGCGCCCATGCCACGGTCACACGGGCCGCCGCTTCGGGTGTCTGTGACCTGAACGTTGCCAAACCGGTTCTGATCCATGCGCTGCTGGGGTCCATCGAGGCCCTGTCGCAGGCGGGCGCCGCCTTTGCCCGTCACTGCCTGCGGGGCCTGACCGCCAACCGCGCCCGCATCGCCGACACACTGGAACGATCCCTGATGGCCGCCACTGCGCTGACCCCGCGCTTCGGCTATGACCGCATCGCCGCGCTGGTCCGCCGGGCCGAGGCCACTGGCGCGACATTGCGCGAAACCTGCCTGGCCACCGGCCTTCTGACCGCCCCCGAATTCGACCGCCTGGTCGACCCCGCAGCCATGGCCCGGGGCGGCCTTGTCGCGCCGCCGGGGCCTTTACCGGAGATATCCCATGAAGATCCTGCGCGTTCTTGAAAAACCCCTGCCGATCACCTCGCCCGGCGCCAACGCCGTGGTGGATTTCGCCGGCCTGACCACCACCGCCGTCGCCGTCGTGTCGGACCGGCTGCACGGCGGCAAGCCGCTGGTGGGCTATGGCTTCGGGTCCATCGGCCGCTGGGCCGTGGGCGGCATCCTGACCGACCGCATGATCCCCCGCCTGATGCGCGCCGATCCCGACAGCCTGGTGGACGACAGCGGCCACCTGGACCCGTTCCGCTGCTGGACCGAAGCCATGCGCAACGAGAAACCCGGCGGCCATGGCGACCGGGCCTCGGCCATGGGGGCGCTGGACATGGCGCTGTGGGACCTGCGGGCAAAGGCCGAGGACAAGCCGCTGTATCGCCTTCTGGCTGACCGCTTTCGCGGGGGAACGGCCGATGCGGATATCGCCGTCTACGCGGCGGGGGGCTATTACCGGCCCGACAAGGGCGTGCAGGCGCTGGAGGACGAGCTGAAGGGCTACCTGGACCTTGGCTACCGCGAAACCAAGATCAAGATCGGCGCGGCGCCGCTGGCCGAGGACATGAAGCGCATCGAGGCGGCGATCAAGGTGATGGGCGGCGGCGACCGGGTGGCGGTGGATGCCAACGGGCGCTTTGACCTGAAGACCGCGCTGGCCTATGCCGAGGCGCTCGCCCCGCTGAACCTGCGCTGGTACGAGGAAGCGGGCGATCCGCTGGATTACCGGCTGCAGGCGGTTCTGGCCGAACATTACCCGAACCCCCTGGCCACCGGCGAAAACCTGTTTTCCCACCAGGACGCGCGCAACCTGCTGCGCTATGGCGGCATGCGGTCGGACCGGGACATCCTGCAATTCGACTGTGGCCTGGCCTATGGCCTGCCCGATTACCTCAGGACGCTGGAGGAACTGCGCCGGCACGGCTGGTCGCCGCGCAGCATCCATCCCCATGGCGGTCACCAGATGTCGCTGCACCTGGCGGCGGGTCTGGGGCTGGGCGGCAACGAAAGCTATCCGGGCGTCTTCCAGCCGCTGGGGGGCTTCGCCGATGTCTCGCAGGTGGTCGATGGCCGCGTGACGCTGCCCGACGCGCCGGGCGTCGGGCTGGAGCTGAAGGCGGGCCTGCGCGACTGGCTGGCCGAGGCCTTCGCCGATCATATCTGATCCCGGCCCTTGCCCATGGGGCCCGGATCGCTCACACCGGGGAAAAGACCGGCAGAGCGAAGGGAGACCCCATGGGTGTGAAGACGGCTGTCATCGGATTGGGGATCATGGGGCAGAGGATGCTTGAACACATGGTCCGGCACGACGGCTACGATCCGGTGGCGATCTGGGATCCCGATCCGGCGGCCTGCATGGCCGCGCAGGCGCTGGCCCCCGACGCCGCGATCACCGAAGACGCCGCTGCGGCCATCGCGGCGGCGGATCTGGTCTACCTTGCCTGCCCGCCGGTGCCCCGCAGGGCCTATGCGCTGGCCGCCGCCGATGCGGGCAAGGCCGTGTTCCTGGAAAAACCGCTGGGCGTCGACGTCGCCGAAAGCGAGGACCTGGTCACCCGGCTGGACGCGTCTGGCGTGCCGGCGGCGGTGAACTTTACCCAGGCCGCCGGGGTGGCGCTGACCGACGTGGCGGCCGCGGCGCGCATGGGCGAGATGGGCACGCTGACGGGCGTCGACATCGTGCTGACCTATGCCGCCTGGCCGCGCGCCTGGCAGGTGGCGGCGGACTGGCTGCGTTTCCGGGCCGAAGGCGGCATGACGCGCGAGGTGCTGTCGCACTTCCTGTTCTTTTCGGAACGCATCCTGGGGCCGCTGTCGGTGGTCTGGGCCAAACCGTCCTATCCCGACGATCCCGCGCTGTGCGAAACCCACCTGCTGGCCCGCCTGGAAAACGGCGATGGTCTGCCGGTGTCGATTCTGGCCAGCGTCGGCGGCGCCCAGCCCGACCGGCAGGAGCTGACGATCAAGGGCACGCTGACCAGCCGGCGGGTGACCGATTTCTACGTCGACGCGGTGTCGGACGGACGGGCCTTCGCCGAGCTGACGGAACGCCCCGAAGATCCCCGCGCGGTCAGCCTGAAGGCGCAGCTGGACGATCTGCTGCTGTGCATCGACGGCCAGCCGAACCGGCTGGCCACCCCGGCCGAGGCGCTGCGTGTGCAAAAACTGGTCGAGGCGATGCTGAGCGCCTGAACCGGGCCTAAATCGGTCGTGAACCGGTTCACGACCGGCCGATCCTTGCACAGAACGGCCGGCCGGGTGCGAAGGGGCATTTGCCATGGCGCCCGGTCTCTGTACTGGTGAAACTTCAAAGCAAACGTCTTCGCAGAAGGGAACGACGCGACATGAGCATTCGGATGACCTCCACCTTCATCAAGCCGATGCATCCGGAAGGCATCCGTTTCGTGGCCATCTTCGCCGTGATCACATTCGGCTTATGGTGGCTTTCGGATTTCCTGGCGCTGATCGGTCTGGGCCTGACCGTCTGGTGCTATTACTTCTTTCGCGACCCCGAACGGGTGACACCGCCGCGCCCCGGCCTGATCGTCAGCCCCGCCGACGGCATCGTGTCGATCATCGAACCGGCCGTGCCTCCGGCGGAACTGGGCATGCCGCCCACGCCGCTGACGCGGGTCAGCGTCTTCATGTCGGTGTTCAACTGCCACGTGAACCGTGTGCCCGTCGCCGGCGAGGTCACCGGGATCGCCTATCATCCGGGCAAGTTCTTCAACGCCTCGCTGGACAAGGCCAGCGCCGAGAACGAACGCAACAGTCTGCGCATCCAGATGGAAGACGGGCGCGATCTGGCCGTGGTGCAGATTGCCGGGCTGGTGGCCCGGCGGATCGTGTGTTTCATCAAGCCCGGCGCGCGCATGGCCACCGGCGAGCGGTTCGGCCTGATCCGGTTCGGATCGCGCCTGGACGTCTATCTGCCGGAAGGCATCGAGCCGCTGGTCAGCGTCGGGCAGACCATGGTCGCGGGTGAAACCGTGTTGGCCGATTTCACGCCCATTGAACACCAGGTGCCCGCCGCATGACCGGATCCAACGGAACACCTTCGTCCGAACTGTCGATCAACCAGCTTCTGCCCAACATGCTGACCATCTCGGCGGTCTGCGCCGGGGTGTCGGCGATCCGCTTCGGGGTGGACGGCAATTACGTGCTGGCCGTGCAGCTGATCCTGGCGGCGGCCATCCTCGACGGGCTCGACGGACGGCTGGCCCGGGCGCTCGACAGCCAGAGCAAGGTGGGCGCCGAGCTGGATTCGCTGGCCGATTTCGTGAATTTCGGGGTCGCCCCGCCGCTGGTGCTGTATTTCTGGGGGCTGCAGACGATGCCCAACATCGGCTGGCTGGCGGTCCTGTTCTTCGCCATCTGCTGCGTCGTCCGACTGGCCCGGTTCAACGTCTCGAACGCCTCCGAGACATCGGGCGACAACCGGTTCTTCACCGGCGTGCCGGCCCCGGCGGGCGCCCTGCTGGTGATGCTGCCGCTTTACGTGTCCTTCGCGGTGACCGACCACCGGATCCTGCCCAGCTTCGTCATCTGCGCCCACATGGTGGTCGTGGGCGCGTTGATGATCAGCAAGATCCGGACCTGGTCGTTCAAATCCGTGAAGATTCCGCGCGAACGGGTGCGGTTCTTCTTCGTGGGCTCGGCGCTCGTCGGCGCTGCCTTGCTCATTTTCACGTGGGAGTCACTGGCAGCCCTTTGCGTGGCCTACGTGGCAATCGTTATCATTGCGTTAGTTTACGAAAAGCGCAGAAAGAATCAGGAGAACTGAACCCGTGGAGATCGAAGCGGTCAGCACCGCCTACGCCCGATGGGCCCCGGTTTACGATCATACGTTCGGCGCCGTGACGCAGACCGGGCGCCGCGCCGCCGTCGGATTGATGAACAAGCACCCCGGCACCGTTCTGGAAGTGGGCGTCGGCACCGGCCTGGCGCTGGATTTCTATGCGCCCCAGATGCAGGTCACCGGCATCGACTTCAGCGAAGAGATGCTGGACAAGGCCCGCGCCCGGAAGGAAGAAAAGGGGCTGTCCCACGTGTTGAGCCTGCGCCAGATGGATGCGCGCAAGCTGGATTTCCCGGACAATCACTTCGACAACGTCGCCGCGATGCACGTTTTGTCGGTGGTCCCCGAACCCGAACGCGTCATGTCCGAGATCGCGCGGGTCTGCAAACCCGGCGGCCGGGTTGTGATCACAAACCACTTCAGGCGGGAAACCGGTGCGCTGGCGGCGATCGAACGGCTGGCGGCGCCGCTGTCGAACCTGCTGGGCTGGCATTCCGATTTCGCCATGGACCGGGTGCTGCAGGATGACCGGCTGTCGGTGGAACAGACCCGCCGCCTGCCGCCCCTGGGCATGATGACCCTGCTGGTCCTGACCAAGGCCTGAGGATATATGACGCAGCCGGCCCCCAAGGGGGCCGGGCCGTTTCAGAACGGCATCGCGATGCGGAACAGCACGCTGCCGCCCGGGTCGTCCAGGCTGTCGGGCGTCGTCCAGGGCAGCGCGCCGACCAGCTGCACCATCAGCCTGTCCGCCACCATGGCGCCCAGTCCCACGCCGTAGGATCCCAGGCTGTCCGCGCCGATCCCGGCGCTTTGCGACCAGACGGTGCCGTAATCGGCAAAGACCGACAGGGTGAATTCGGGCATGACATCCAGCCGCGTCTCGATGTCGCGGCCGATTTCGACCGCCGTGGCGGCGCCACTGTCACCCGACAGGCTGCCGTTGTCGAAGGCCCAGCCATAGGGATCGCCGCCAAGCGCGAACTGCACCGCGCCGGGCAGCGGTTCGGGCGAAAACTGGCCCGCGGCGCGGACCCTGAGGTTCGCGACCGGCCCCAGCGCGCGAAGATAGTCGACCGAGGCGCTGATGAACCGGAAATCGCCCGGAACGTCGCCCATGTCGATGTCATCCGCCACGCCCAGGTTCACGCCGCCCTCGGCACTTAGCGACCCGGTCTCCAGCAACCGGTCGTATTCCAGCGAAAAGGTCGCCCACCGGGTCTGGCTGCGCGACAGGGCGGATCCCGCCACGTCGACATCGTCGTCCCGGATCGTCAGCTCGGCCTTGCCGAACAGGCTCTGATCCAGCGTGCGCAGGATCGGGTAGGCCAGGTAGCCGGTCCCGATGGTCGATGTGACGTCGATGTCCTGGTCCTTCAGCGACCCGCCCGGATGCTGGCTGAGATAGGTCAGGCTGAACCCGGCGGTCAGCCCGTCATGTCCCACGGGATAATCCTGCGAGAACTGGAACAGCCCCAGCTCCTTTGGATCGTCGGGCACCACCACGCCGACCAGGTTGGTCGTTTCGAACCGGCGCAGCATGTCGTTCAGCGTCACGCTGGAAGACAATTCCAGCGGGCCCACGGCTTCGGAGCCGAGATTGTCCAGCCCGATCATCCCCGACCGCTTGTCCTGGCCGATATCCAGCTTCAGAAGCCCGCCGCCCGTCGCGTCCTCGGGGCGCACGAAGGTGCCCTCGATCTCAAGCCCGCCCAGGTCGCTCATCAGAAGCAGGACGCGCTCGGCCTCCTTCACGCGGATCGGGTGCATGGCGAGGATGCGGTCGATATAGGGTTTCAGCCGGTCTTCGATGCCGGGGATGTCGCTGGTGATCTCGACCCGCTGGACATAGCCTTCGTAGACCTGCAGGCGGACCCGCCCGGTGGCGAAATCCTGGACCGGAACGACGGTCTTGGAAAAATAGCCGGCCGCCAGGTAGGCGGCATCTACCGCCTCGGCCATGCGGTACAGGTCGGCCAGCGTGATCGTCGTGCCGATGCGGTTCTGCCAGATCGGGACGAGGTCCTGCACCGGAACGGTGCGCGCGCCGTCGACGGTGACCGATTTCAGCGCAATGGTGATCCGTTCGGCCGCGGCCATGTCGACGCGCTTGCGCTGGTCCTCGACCGAAAGGCCAACCGTGCCGACCTGCGGGGGCGGGGTGAAGCGCTGGAGGATGACGGTCTGGCCGGCCAGCGCCCGGTCGACGACCGGCGCGGACTGGGCAAAGGCGCCGCAGGGCACAACCAGAAGGACGGCCAGCGCGGGCGCGGACAGCAAGGACGGGGTCCGGCACGCCGGAAGGGACAGGTGTGTCATCAACGGGTCCGGTTACTGGGCTGGAGGCATGGAGAACGGGTGACCGAGCGCGCCCGAGATCGCCTGGAATATGCGCGAGGCGGGGCCGCTGCAGGCGATGCCGGTCGGGTTGCCGTCAAGAACGGCGCCATCGCCGCAATCGCCGGATGGGATGTCGCTGTTGGCCTGTACCACGACGGTGGTGTCGCTGGTGGTGTCGTAAAAGACGGTGGTGTTGTAGCCCGGCAGTTCGCCGGTATGGCCGACCCAGCCGCCGACGCAGCCCATGGCGATGCCATAGCCCGCCGGTTCGGGGAACGAGCTTAGCCGTTCGACCTGTGCCGCCGCGCCCAGCACGCCCTGCCCGGTGCCAAGCGCCCGCCCATAGGTCAGCAGGTCATCGAGGTTCGACACCAGCGCGCCGGCGGTCCAGCCCCAGGACGGGTTCCAGTGCGTCGCATTGGTGGGGGCGTCGGGCGTGGCCGTGTTGCCCTGCATGGTGAAGCCCTGCGGATAGGGTTCGGGCAGCGCGGTGTCGTTGCCGGGCCAGACCGTGCCGGTCATGCCAAGCGGATCGAAGATCTGCGCTTGGAACACCTCGCCGACGGGGTGTCCGGTGACCTTTTCGATCACCAGGCCCAGAAGGACGGTGTTTGTGTTGGAATAATCGTACTGCGCGCCCGGTTCGAAGACCGGCGAATCCGGCAGGGCGTAAGCCAGCAGTCTGTCGGGGGTGAAGATGGTGTCCGGGTGGCCGAACAGATCATCCTGGAAGGCATCCGTCAGCGTATAGCTCAGCAAGCCGCTGGTCATGTTCGCCAGCTGGCGCAGCGTGATCCGGTCGCCGTTGGGCACGTCGGGGACATACATTCCGATCGTGTCGTCCAGCGACAGCTTGCCGGCCTCGGCCAGCTGCATCAGCGCGGTGCCGGTGAAGGTCTTGGTGACGGACCCGATGCGGGTGTGCATGCCGACCTGCATGGGCGCCCCGGTCGCCGGATCGGCGACACCCCAGGCGCCCGTCCAGAACCCGTCGGGCGTGCGCACGCCGGCGATGATGCCCGGCGCCGCGGCCTGGCCAAGCGCATCCCGCACAGCCTCGTCCAGCCGGGCGGCCATGTCGTCGGACAAGGGCGTGCCGGTCATCGCGTCGGTGGGCTTGACGGCGACCACCGCGGCGGGATCGGTGACGCAGGTTTGCGCCCCGGCGGTGCCGGCGCTTGCGGCCAACAGGGCCAGCGCCGCGGCCGTGAACAGGGGGCCGCGGGGGGGCGGGGTTCGCATGATCCGGGGTGTCTTCATTGTCTGTTGCCTTCTTTTGTCTGGTCTTCGCCTATCGCCGAGCCGTTCAGTTTCCCTTGGGGCGGTCTGGCGGACTCCACAGGCCAAACAAAGTGGTGCAACGGTTCAATTTCGGTATAAGTCATTCCCTGACGAATGAAACAGACGATGGATCAGGCCGATGTCTCCGCCCGGTGTGGCCCGGCACATGACAATCGGAGCGTCCTTGGAAGACATCGAACTCGATATCGCCGGTGGTGCCTTGCTGCTGGGCGGTCAGGCGACCAGGTTGCGCCCCAAGACCCTGGCCGTGCTGGTTGCGTTGATCGAACGGCAGGGCGAGATCGTCAGCCAGGACGATCTGCACCGCCTGGTGTGGGGCAATCGTCACGGCGCCGATGCCGGACCCAAGCAATGCATCCGCGAATTGCGCCGCGTGCTGGGGGACGGCGCGCCCCTGATCCAGACGGTCGGGCGCCAGGGCTATCGGCTGTGCCGCCCCGTTGCCCTGCGCGGGGCGCGGCCAAAGACAGACGCGCTGCTGTGTGTCGGGCGCGCGGTCGAGCTGCGTACGCTTCGGGACCTGGCGGGCGCGGCGCGGCGCGGGCGTCGCGCCATCGGGCTGATCGCGGGCGAGGCCGGGGCGGGCAAGACCCGGCTGACCGACTGTTTTCTGGGCGCGCTGCCCCAAAGCGGCCTTCAGTGGATCGCGCGCGGTCAGGCGATCCCGCATCCCGGTGCGCGCGAACCCTATGGCCCGCTGCTGGAGGCGCTGTCGCAGTTGGCCGGCGGTTCCGCCGGGGCCACCGTCCGACGCCTGCTGCGCGACCACGCGCCGTCCTGGGCCGATCAGCTTCCCGGCCCGGACCACAACCGGGATCCCGGCGCCATCGACCCGGGTCCGTCGCGGCCCGACCCGATGCTGCGCGAGCTGAGCGACCTGTTGGAGCGCCTGACGCAAAGCCCGCCCGGCATCCTGGTGCTGGAGGATCTGCACTGGGCCGATCCCAGCACGCTGGCCTGGCTGTCCGCCTGGGCCAGCCGGCGCGCGCCGGCGCGGTTGCTGGTGCTGGGAACCTACCGGTTCGACGAACTCGACCGGGCGGGGGACCTGGACACCACGGTCGCCCACCTGTCCCGGATGGCGGACACCTCGGTCCTGACGCTGGCGGGGCTGGGCGAAGGGGCGGTGCGCGATTATCTCGACAGCCGCTTTCCGGGCCATCGGTTCCCGTCCGACTTCGCCGCGCTGCTGGCGCACAGGACGGAAGGGCACGCCATCCTGATCGACGCCGCCGTCACGCGCTGGCTGGCGCAGGGGGCGATCGCCCGACCGGACGGCGCCTGGCACCTGGACGCCCCGCCCGAGGACATGGCCCGCGCCATCGCATCCGGCGTCCAGGGGTTCATCGACACCGAAGTCGCCCGGCTGGACCCGGACGAACGCCGGCTTCTGGACCTGGCCAGCGTCGCCGGCCCGACCTTTTCGCCGCTGGACCTGTCGGAAAGCCGCGCCGCGCTGGAAGAGACCGAGCGCCGCTTCGACAGCCTCGCCCGTGCCCGCCGGTTCATCGAACCCGCCGGTGTCAGCCACCGTCCCGACGGCACCGTCGCCACCCGCTATGCCTTCCGCCACGCCCTGCACCACGAGGCGCTTTACGCCGCGATCCCCGCCGCCAACCGGCAGGGCCTGCATCGCCGTATCGGCGCGCGGCTGGAGACGGTCCACGGGGCGGATGCGGCCGAGATCGCCCCCGCGCTGGCGGATCATTTCGAACGCGGCGCCGACTGGCCGCGCGCGGCGCGTTACCGGGGGATGTCGGGCCTGCGCGCGCTTGGCCGGGGCGCGGCCCCCGAGGCCGCGGCCCAGTTGCGCCAGGCGCTCGACCTTCATGCCCGCTGCCACGATGCCGACCCATCGGCGGAACTGCGGACATTGCTGGGGCTGGGCGCGGCGCTGATCGTGTCGGACGGGTTCACCGGGGCAGAGCTTCGCTCGGTCTACCAGCGGGCCAATGCCCTGGCCGTGCAATCGGGCGATGCGGCGGCGGTGATCCCGGTTCTGGCCGGGCTCTGGAACGACCATGTCTCGCGCGCGGACCTGTCGCGCGCCGCCGAACTGGCGGCGGCCCTGCAGGAGCTGGCGGCCGAGGCGCCCGATCACATCGCCATGGCGGCCCATAACGCGGTGGGTCAGACCCGGTTCTTCACGGGCGATTTCCGGGCCTGCCTGCCCCGGATCGCGGCGGTGCTGGCCATGGGGCCGCAGGCCTCGGACGACAGCGCGGCGCTGTTCGGCGAGGATCCCACCGTGGTCTGCCACCAATACGCGGCCATCGTCTGCCAGGTCCTGGGGCGCGATGGCGAGGCGGACGCCCATGTCGCCGCCGGATCGGACCGGGCCGAGACGCTGGATCAGCCGTTCGCCCGGGCCCAGATGCTGTGGGCCAGTGCCGTGATCGCCCGCGAACGCGGCGACCTGGCCCTGACGCGGGACCGGGCGGAGGCGCTGATCGTGCTGTGCGAAGCCGCCGACGTGCCGTTCTGGCTGCCGGCGGGGCGGATTCTGTGCGGGTGGGCGCGCGCGATGGGCGGCGCGGGCGAAGGCGCGGAGCTGCTGGATCAGGGGATCGCCGGGAACGAGGCGATGCAGCTGGGGCTCACGATGCCCTACGGTCTTGCTTTGAAAGCGGAAATCGCCGCGCTGCGCGGTGAGACAGCTGTCGGCTTCACGGCCCTGCGCCGGGCGCTGAGGATGACCCGAACGACCGGCGAACGCTGGTACGAGGCCGAATTGCACCGGCTTTGGGCCGCGCTGGCCACCCGATCCGGCAAGCCAGACAGCGCCCGCCGGGCGCTGGACCGCGCCGTGTCGCTGGCGACGGAACAGGGCGCCGCGGCCTTCGTGGCCCGGGCCGAACGGCAGATCTAGGGCGTCAGGGATCCGGCATCGTCGACATGTCCGGCGCCCAGCCGTCGCCGTCCTCGCGAAACAGCGGACAGCGGATCGGGGTGTGACCCGGCCCCGGCCAGCCCGGGTTGATCGCGCCCGGCTTGTGCTGCCAGACGCTGGCTTCCCTGATCGCCGCCACCAGGCCGACCACGTTCGCGCCGATCTTCTCCATCCGCGCCAGTGCCGCCGAAATGGTGCCCCCGGTGGAAATCACGTCCTCGACCCGCGGCACGTACCGGGGATGGCCCAGCTTCCTGGCGATCTCGGCGTCCGGGTAGCGGCTCAGCCCGGCTGACGCACCACGCAGCGGACCCGGTGACCCGGCCCGTGGGTCTCCAGCGGCGGCCGCGCGTCGTGGCAGCGGGACTCGGCCAGCGGGCAGCGGGTGACGAAGGGGCAGCCGGCGGGCGGGTTCATCGGGCTGGGCAGGTCGCCCTGCAGCAGGGTCCGCTGGCGATCCTTGCGGCCCTTGGGGTCGGGCAGGGGGATCGCCGACAGCAGCGCCTGGGTATAGGGGTGGATGGGGGTGGCAAAGACATCCGCCGCCGGACCTTCCTCGACCACGATGCCAAGGTACATCACCGCCACGCGGTCGGCGATGTGGCGCACGACCGACAGATCGTGCGAGATGAACAGGTAGCTCAGCGCGGCCTCGCGCTGCAGGCGCATCAGCAGGTTCAGGATCTGGCTCTGGATCGACACGTCCAGCGCGCTGACCGGTTCGTCGCAGATCACCAGCCTTGGACTGAGCGCAAGCGCGCGGGCGATGACGACGCGTTGCCGCTGACCGCCCGACAGCGCCACGGGCCGGCGGTCCCGCTGGTCGGGGTTGAGGCCGACAAGGTCCATCAGTTCGTCCACCCGCGCGGCGATGCGCTTGCGGTCCCAGCCCTGGATGACCATCGGTTCGGCTATGGATTGCGCGATGGTCCGGCGCGGGTTCAGGGCCGACACCGGGTCCTGGAACACCACCTGCATGTCGCGCCAGACCGCCTTGCGGTCCCTGGCGGGCAGGTTGGCCAGGTCGCGATCCCCGAACAGGATGCGCCCTTCGGTCACCGGGGCCAGGCCCAGGATCGCGTTGCCGGTGGTCGATTTCCCGCAACCGGATTCGCCGACGACGGCCAGGGTTTCGTGTTCGCCGATCTCCAGCGACACGCCGTCGACGGCCCGCACCAGCCCCTCGCCGCCGCCGAAGCGGCCGGTGCGCACGGGGAAATGGACCTTGAGGTTCTCGATCGTCAAAAGCGCGGTCATGGGGCGTCCATCGGGTGGAAACAGGCGACGCGGTGGCTGTCGCCCTGCAGGACGGGCCGGGTGGCGCAGGCGTCGGTCGCACGGGGGCAGCGGGTGCGGAACCGGCAGCCTTCGGGCCAGTCGCGGGGGCTGGGAACGCTGCCCCTGATGGCGAAAAGCTCGCCCCCTGGCGGGTCGTCCAGGCGCGGGATCGTGCGCAGCAGCATGGATGTGTAGGGGTGGCGCGGCATGTCGAACAGGTCTTCGACCGGTCCCTGTTCGACGACGCGGCCGCCGTACATCACGCAGACCCGGTCGGCCAGTTCGGCGACGACGCCCATGTCATGGGTGATCAGCAGGACCGATGTGCCGGCCTCGGCCGCGAGGTCGGACATAAGCGACAGGATCTGCGCCTGGATGGTCACATCCAGCGCGGTCGTGGGTTCGTCCGCGATCAACAGGCGCGGGCGCGAGATCAGCGCGGCGGCGATCATCACGCGCTGGCACATGCCACCGGACAGTTCGGCGGGCAGCTGGTGCGCCCGGCGGTCGGGTTCGGGGATGCCCACGCGGCGCAGCATCTCGACGGCCTGCCTGCGGGCTTCGGACGCGGAGGCCTTGCCATGCACGACGAGGCTTTCGGCGACCTGTTCGCCGACGGGCAGCAGCGGGTTCAGGGACGACACCGGTTCCTGGAAGATCATCGCGATGTCCTGCCCGCGCAGGCGACGCAGGGCGCCCGGCGTCAGGGTCAGGTCCAGCCCGTCGAACACGACCCGCCCGCCAGTGACGGACAGCCCTTCGCCCAGCAGCCCCATGACCGACAGCGCCGTCAGCGACTTGCCCGACCCGCTTTCGCCGACCAGGGCCACGACCTCGCCCGGGGCAATGTCCAGCGTGACACCGTCGACCAGCGACAGCGTTCCGGCGCGAATGGCCAGGTCCGAGATCTGCAGGAGGCTCAAGGCGTTTCGGCCACGGCGGCGGCCCAGGGGCTGGTGGGATGCGCGGCGCCGATGTTGGGGCCCGCGCCCCGGCCCGACACGGCCAGCGAGGGGATGGCGAATTGCACCGGCCACACCGCGTCCTCGGTGATCTGCACGGGGTGGCGGGCGGAAATCGCCGTGGCGGTGTCGGCGGGGGCGGTGCGGTTCACGAAGATCGTCGGCGTGCTGGCGTCGATGCGCGGGGCATGCAGCGCGGCCTCGGGCGTCATGTCCAGGTCGACGATGTAGGACAGCAATTGCAGGACGGTGGGAAAGATCTGGCGGCCCCCGGCGGCCCCCAGGGCGATTTCGGCGGTGCCGTCGCGGGTGGCGATGATGGGGGCCATGTTGGCCAGCGGCCTAGCCTTGGGGGCGATGGAATTGGGCTGGCCGGGGCGCGGGTCGAACCACATCATGCCGTTGTTCATCAGGCAGCCGAGCGACGGCGCGACCACCTTCGACCCGAAGCGCGACAGCAGCGTGTTGGTCAGCGCGACCATGTTGCCGTGGCGGTCGACCACCGACAGGTGACTGGTGCAGTCGCCGCCGGCAGAGGCATGGCCCATGGTCTTCAGCCGGAATTCATAGGTGTCGCGGACCGCATCGGCATAGGCGGCCGCGCGCTGCGCGGGATCCAGTGCCGCGATGTCCCCGGGCAGAAGCCCCAGGGCGCGCAGCAGGCTGGGGCCGCCCGACAGGCCATCCATCGTATGCACCACCCGGTCGCCGTAGGCCATCGTGGCGGGGCTGTCCCAGATGGGCGTGCAGGCGGCAAGATCACCGGCGGTGACCGGTGCGCCCATGGCGGCGAGGTCACCGGCCAGTGCGGCGCCGATTTCGCCTTCGTAGAAGTCCCGCGCGCCGGCCCTGGCGAGGCGGCGCAGCATCTGCGCCTTCACGGGCATCGGCAGGTACCTGGCGGTGGGATCGGCGGGGTCGCAGCGGCGCGCGTCGCGGTCGAGGAACAGCGCCGAGGCCAGCGCGTTGGTGCGCAGGTTCGGCGTGTCGATGGCAAAGGCCAGGTCCGCGAACCAGTCGACGCGCATGCCGCGTTCGGCGATCTCGATGGCCGGGGCCAGGGCGTCTTCCCAGGCAATCGTGCCGTGTTTGGCCAAGGCCTCGGCCAGCCCCGCCACGGCGCCCGGCACGCAGATCGACGACGGCCCGATCAGGTTGCGGTTGCCTTCCACGGCGGGCCAGCTGAACCAGTCGCCGTCATTGGCGCCCACCAGCGGGTAATCGGCCGGATCGACGGCCGATCCGGCGACAACGTTGAAATCCAGCGTCTCGACCTGGCCATCGGCCGTGGAATGCAACAGGAACCCGCCACCGCCGACGCCGGACAACCACGGTTCGACCACCGACAGCACGCAGGCCGTCACCACCGCCGCGTCCATGGCGTTGCCGCCATTGGCCAGCACATCGGCCCCGGCGCGGGCGGCCTCGTGGTGCTGGGCGACGACGATGCCGCCATTGCTGCTGACCTGCGGCTTGGTGACCGCCCAGGTCTGTGTCGGTTTCGGGGGCTGCTTCATTTGCGTCCTCTGTTCTTGACCGGCACGATCGGGCCGGTGGTCGTCTGGTATCCCGCCTGGGTGTCGTGGTGGCGGGCGATCTCTCCGCAGGTGGCGATCCACACGTCGGGGGTGTCGACCAGCGGGCGCCAAAGGTCTTCCAGCGTGTCCACCCGTGCCGCGCGGCCCGAGATCCAGTCGTGCACCGTCAGCATGAAAAAACTGCCGTCGCGGATCTGGGCCTGTGCCTCGTCGGCCCATGTGCGGCCGACCTCAAGATGCGAGCGCGGCACGCGGTCGCCGCCGCCCAGGAACTTGAAGAAGATCGCGTCGTCGATGTCCCAGCGCACCGGCAGTTCCGTCACCCCGTCGATCCGGTAGGGCAGGTCATGGCCCATCAGCGAACTGTCCCAGAGGCCAAGCCGTTTTAACTCCGCCAGCATGTGGGGCGTCATTTCCCAGGCGGGGGAGCGGAAGCCGGCGGGTGTCTGTCCGGTCTGGGCCTGGAAGAGCGCGATGGAGGTTTCCAGCGCCTCGGTGAATGCGTCGTCGGTGATATCGCCGGCCAGTTCGTGGAAATAGCCGTGCAGGGCGATCTCGTGGCCCCGGTCCAGAAGGCCGGGCAACAGGTCGGGGTTTTCCTCGGCCACGACGCCGGGAACGAAGAAACTGCCCCGGATCCCCAGCCGGTCCAGCATGGCCACCATGCGGCGCAGGCCCGTGCGTATGCCGTATTGGCGGTGTTCGGGGATCGCCAGCGTCTTCGGCACGCCCTCGCGCTGTTGCCAGAGGTAGGGCGACAGGGCGTCGACATCGACGCTGAAGCACGCCGCCGCCTTGTAGCCGTCGGGCCAGCGGTAATCGGGGGCGTCCCAGATCATAGCGGCGACTTCTTGTCCTGGAAGACGTCCATCGTGCCGGCGGAATTGCCGCCGTCGACGGCCAGCGAGGTGCCGGTGATGTTCTTCGCCGCCTGCGATGACAGGTACAGCGCGGCGTTGCCGATATCCTCGGGCTCGGTCGGGCGGCCCAGCGGGATGCCCCTGGTCACCCGGTCGATATGTTCCTGGCTGAGTGCCGAGACCGCGCTGCCGGCGGCGAAACCGGGTTCCAGGCAGTTCACGCGGATGCCGAATTCGGCCAGTTCGACGGCGAAGCCCTTGGTGAACCGGTCCAGCGCGGTTTTCGACGCCGAATAGGTCACCGCCGTGCGGCGCATCTTGCGCGCGGCGCCAGACGAGATGTTGACGAAGCAGCCCTTTACGCCCTTGTCGATCATCTGCAGCGAAAACCCCCGCATCAGGGCGACGGGCGCGCGCACGTTGAGGTCCATGATCCTGTCCCAGTCGTCCATCGTCATGTCCAAAAGGAAGGCCGAGGGGTAGATGGCGGCGTTGTTCACCACGATGTCCGGCGCGCCCCAGCGTTCGGCGACGGCGTTCAGCAGGGTTTGCAGCCCCTCGTCGGTGGTCAGGTCGGCATGAACGGCAAAGCCCTGCAGCCCCTCCAGCGTCATGTCGGCGGAACAGACTTCGGCCCCGGCCGCCTTGTAGGTGTCGACCAGGGCGCGGCCCATGATGCCGGCGGCGCCGGTCACGACCACGCGCTTGCCTTCGAATTCATCCCCGAAGTTCATTATCGTCCCTTTCCGATCAGATCCCCCAGCCGGTCGCCGATCATGTTGGCCGACAGCACCAGAAGGAAGAGTGCGAGCCCCGGGAAGGTGGCGATCCACCAGGCCGTGGCGATGTAGTTGCGCCCCGTCGACAGCATCGCGCCCCAGCTTGCGGTGGGCGGCTGGACGCCGAGGCCGAGAAAGCTGAGCCCCGCTTCGAACAGGACCATCAGCCCGAATTCCAGCGTGGCGACGACCAGCAGGGGGCCGGTGATGTTGGGCAGGATGTGCAGCGCCAGCACGCGCGGGGTCGAAGCCCCCATGGCGCGGGCCAGCGTGACAAAGGGCCGGTCGGCGATGGACAGGGTCTGGCCATAGGCGACGCGGGCGTAGCGGGGCCAGCGGGTCAGGGCCAGCACCAGGATGATGTTGATGAAGCCGGGGCCCAGCACGGCGACGGTGATGATCGCCAGCAGGATCGCGGGGATCGACAGGAAGATGTCGACCAGCCGCATCAGGATGGTTTCCGTGGGGCCGCGCAGGTAGGCGGCGGCCATGCCGACGGCGGTGCCCACGACGCCCGACAGCAGCACCGACAGCACGGCAACCGAAATCGAGATCCGCGTGCCGTAGATCACGCGGGACAGCACGTCGCGGCCCAGTTCGTCGGATCCCAGGATGTAGGTCATGCCCCGGGCTTCGAACCCGGGCGCCTTGAGGCGGGCCAGCAGGTTCTGGCGGTCGGGGTCCATCGGCGCCAGCCAGGGGGCAAGGATCGCCACCAGCACCAGCGCGCCCAGCAGGATGGCGGGCCACCAGGACAGCGCGTTGCGCAGGCGGGGGAGGGAGGCGACGGCGGCGGTCATGACTTGCCCGTCAGCCGCACGCGCGGATCGACCACGGTATAAAGGATGTCGGCGGCCAGGTTGGCGGCGATGGTGACGAAGGCGCCCAGCAGGACGACGGCCTGCACCACCATGAAATCGCGCGACTGGATGCTTTGCACCGTCAGCAGGCCAAGGCCCGGCCAGGCAAAGACGGTTTCCACGATGACGGCGCCGGCCAGCAGTTGCGACAGTTCAAGCGCGGTGATGGAGATCACCGGGATCAGCGAATTGCGCATCAGGTGCTTGCGCACCAGCCGCCCGGTGCCGACGCCCCGCGCGCGGGCCGAACGGACGTAATCCTTGCCCAGCTCGTCGATCACCGCGCTGCGGGTGATCCGCGCATAGGTGGCCAGCGACAGCAGGCCAAGGGCGATGGACGGCATCACCAGATGCGCCAGCGACCCGGTCCCCGACGGCGGCAGCCAGCGCAGCCAGACACCGAAGACGAGGATCATCATGATGCCGCTCCAGAACGTGGGGAGCGACTGAAACGCCAGCACCACGCCCATGATCCAGCGCGATATCGCGCGGCCCCGGGTCAGCGCCATGGCCAGACCCAAAGGCAGGCCGATCAGCAGCGCGACACACAGCGCGCCGGCAGCCAGTTGCAGGGTTTTCGGAATGCGGCTGATCAGGATGTCCCAGACCGGCGCGTTCTGGACATAGCTGCGGCCAAGATCCAGCCGCAGCATGTCCGACAGAAAGTCGATGTATTGCACGATCATCGACCGGTCGAGGCCAAGCGTATGACGCATGGCCTCGATATCCTCCTGCGTGGCGGTTTCGGGCACCAGCAGCAGCACGGGGTCGCCGGTCAGACGCTGGATGAAGAACACCAGCGTCACGACTCCGAACAGGGCTACCAGGGCCTGACCGCCCCTTTGCAGGAGGAAGCGCAGCATTTACTCGGACCAGCTCATGCGGTTGAGAAACAGGCTTTCGTTCGCCGTCGGCGTGAAGTCCAGCGCATCCACGGCACCGTAAAGGACTGCGGCCTGGTAAAGGGGACGGACCAGGTACTGGTCCCGCACGATCTGGTGGACCTTCTCGTAGGCGGCCATGCGCACGTCTTCGTCCAACGACGTCCGGGCCTCGTCCAGCAGCGTGTCGAGTTCGGGGTCGTTCACCCGGCTCCAGGAGCTGGTGGAATACAGCAGCGGATAGGCGATGCCGTCGGCGTCCTGGCAGGCGCAGGACCAGCGGCCGAAGTTCAGCCCGGGGCGTTCGGCCCGGTCGGGCGCACGGGCGGCGGCCAGGTAGGTCGGCATGTCGGTCATCGAGATCGAGACGTCGAAGCCCACGTCATTCAGCATCTGCTGCAGCGCCTGCACGACCCGCTGGTCATAGACCGGCGCGGTGGCGAAGGTGACCGGCGTCTTGGCGACGTCGCCCTTGCTTTCCACGATCTTCGCGGCTTCCTCGGGGTCGAATTCAAAGGGCGCGATGTCGTCGGCATAGCCAAAGTGCGCCGGGCTCGACAGCTCGGCCACCGGGACTTCGCCGGCGCCCAGGAGGCCTTCGGCAATGGCTTGCGAGTCGATGGCCAGCGAGGCCGCGCGCCGCAGGTCCACGTCGTTGAACGGCGGGATGTCCAGGTTCATGCCCATGAAGGCCACCCGTTCGGTGGGAACCGACAGCGACTTGACCGCCGGATCGCCGGCCAGTTGCATGGCGCCGTCGCTGTCCAGGCCCACCACCAGGTCGGCGGCCCCGGCCTTGAGGTCCGCGATCCGGGTCGAGGCGTCGGGCACCGCGCGGAAGATCGCGTTGTCGAACACGCCCGCATCGCCCCAGTAATCGGCGTTCTTCGTCAGCGTGACGGACACGCCGCGATCCCAGTTGCCAAAGACATAGGGGCCGGACCCCACCGGGGCCGTGTTGAACGCATCGTTGCCGACCGCTTCGACCACGTGCTTGGGCACGATCGAAAGCTTGACCAGCTGGGCCATCAGGGCGGGATAGGGGCTTTTGGTGGTCAGCTTGACCTTGTTGCCGTCGACCACCTCGGCCTTTTCGATCTGGTTGAACTGGCCCAGCTGGGGCGATCCGAATTCGGGGTCGATGATGCGTTCGACCGAGAAAACGACATCTTCGGGTGTCAGCGGTTCGCCGTCGTGGAAGGTGACGTCGTCGCGGATCGTCATCACCAGTTCCGTGTCCGAGGTATAATCCCAGTCGGTCGCGATCTGCGGCACGATCTGGCCGTCGTTGTCGCGGGTGACGAGGTTGTCGAAGATGTTGCGATAGACATAGTAGCTGTCCGGGTTCCACTGCATCTGCGGGTCAAGCGATGAGGGTTCGCCGGTCAGGTCGATGGTCAGGTCGCGGGCGAAGGCCGGCAGTGCAAGCACCGCCAGGGCCACGCCGGAGAGCAGGCCTTTGGCAAGGGTGTTCATGATGGTCTCCTGTTGGTGGCAGCGTTTTGCGGGGTCGTGTGCCGGGGCGCCCCGCTGCCTGGGGCGATCGGCGTGTCGCTTTTCAGAAGCTGGCGCATGAAGAACCGTTCCTGCGCGTCGATCAGCGCGTGGCGGGCGGCGATGATGCCGTTACGGTCGCCTTCCGTCACGGCGCGGACCAGTTCGAAGATGTCGTCGCGGTGGAACACATGGCCCGAGGTCGCGTTTTCCAGATGCCGGGTGATCCGCGCGGAATGATGCCAGAGCTTGCGCAGGTGGCGCGCGGTGAACGTGTCGATGGCGCCCAGAAGGGTACCGTCGATCTCGTCCACGAAGTGGCGAAAGGTCACCACGGCGCCGGTTTCGGGCTGCTGGCACACGGCGCGCAGCATGGCGCCGATGCGCGTGACCTCGTCCAGCTGCGCCTGGGTCAGGCGGGCCTGGGCCAGCGCGGGTTCGACGATGCGCCGGGCCGCCAGGATGTCGCCGATCAGCGCGCCGGTGACGGGCGCCACCTGCCATCCCAACCGGGCCAGCGGCTGCGCCCAGCCGTCATAGCCCAGCCGCGTGAGCGCGGCGCGGGCGGCGGCGCGGGTCAGGCCAAAACGGTCCATGACGTCGGCCTCGGTGATCGTCTCGCCGGGCGTGACCTCGCACCAGACGACGGCGTCCAGCAGGCGATCCTCGGCGAAACGGGCCTTGGCGTCGGGCTGCGGAATGCCGCCCGGCGCGGCACCGCTGCGCAGCAAAGGAGAGCTGGGATCATACATCTGGGGCCGCCTTTCGTTGATGGAATGTGACGAAGAGAGGTTAGACATGTCAATTGGGTCGGATTGACATTTCAGAAGGTTATTCCTGAAATTCCACCGGGAATCCTGACAGCTATCTGAAATTATTGCATAATTTCCGGTGCCTAAATTTGTGCCACATGGCGGCACAGCCTCCGAAGGGGCGGTTTGCCCGTCAGGGGCCGTGGATTGACATCCGCAGGCACGGCATATACATATGGCATATGTCGCAAGGAGGCAGAGTCATGGGTCAATCGGAAACGCGCGAGGTTCGGCTGTTCCGCAACAACCGCAATCAGGCGGTTCGCATTCCCGTGGAATTCGAACTGCCCGGCGACCGTGTCCTGATCCGCAAGGATGGCGACCGGCTGATCATCGAACCCGTCCGCAAGGCCGGCCTGCTGGGCCTGCTGTCGCAATGGGACCGGATCGACGAAACCCTGCCGCCGATCGATGACCCGAAAGCCCCGGCCGAAGACATCTTTGGCTGATGTACCTGCTGGATACCAACATCATCAGCGACCTGATCCGCAACCCCGCCGGCCGCGCCGCGCTGGCGCTTGCCGACCGGGGCGATACCGACGTGGTCACCAGCGTCATCGTCGCGGGCGAGCTGCGGTATGGCTGCCGCAAGAAGGGATCGGCGCGCCTGACCGAACGGGTCGAGGCGGTGCTGGCCGAGATCGAGGTGCTGGGGCTGGATGCGCGCGTGTCCGAGGATTACGGGTCGATCCGCTGTGATCTTGAGGCGCGGGGCCAGATCATCGGCGGCAACGACCTGTGGATCGCGGCGCAGGCGCGGTCGCTTGGGCTGGTTCTGGTGTCGGACAACGAAGGCGAATTTTCGCGGGTGGACGGCCTGCAGCTTGAGAACTGGTTGTCGGCCTGACGCAGGGCAGAGGGTTCAGCACGACGCGCGGCGGACGATCTCGAACCCCAGGTCGGTGACGGCGCGCGCCGGGTCTTCCCCGTTCAGCCGTTTCAGCAGCGCATCGGCGGCGACCTGGCCAAGGGCGGCGCGGTCGACCCGGACGGTGGTCAGGGGCGGGGTCAGGTCGGCGGCGAATTCCTGGTCGCCAAAGCCGATCACGGCGATATCGCCCGGCACCGACAACCCGCGCGACAGCGCTTCGATGATCACCCCGTGCGCCAGCAGGTCCGAGCTGCAGAACACCACGCCCCGGGTGAACCCCTGGTCGATCAGCCGCGCCAGGGCCGCCTTGCCCGACCCGATGCGCGGCTGCCCTTCGACCGGGGAATCCGGCACCGGCTGACCGCCAAGCGCCTGAAACCGCGCGGCAAAGGCCTGTTGCCGGCGGTGGGCGCGTTCGTCCGGCGCGGTGACGGTGGCCGCGTGGTCATGGCCGGCGTCGCGGGCGAACTGGGCCACGGCATGGGCGGCCTCGGAATGGCGGAAGCCCACGCACAGGTCGATGGGCGTGTCCGAGATATCCCAGACCTCGACCACCGGGATGCCGGCGCCCAGCAAAAGCCGGCGGGACTGGGCGGAATGGTGGATGCCGGTCAGCAGCATTGCATCGGGGCGGCGCGACAGGTGGGCGGCGATCATCGCTTCTTCGTCCGCCAGGCCAAAGCCGGTTTCCGACAGCAGCAGCTGGTAGCCCTTGGCGCGCAGGGCTTCCCCGAAGGTCTTGATATAGGCGGAATAGGTGATGTTGGTGATCGACGGGATCAGCGCCGTCACCAGGCGCGACCGGTTCGAGGCCAGCGCGCCGGCGATGGCGTTGGGCACGAAGCCCGTCGCCTCGATCGCCTCGCGGATCCGGCGCAGCGTCTCGGGCGACACCTTGGAGGGATCGGACAGCGCGCGGGACACGGTGACCTGGCTGACGCCGGCCAGGCGCCCCACCGCCGCCATGGTGACGCGCTTGCCCGATTGTCCCTTTATGCCGCTGCCCTGTGCCATCGTCGTCATCATCCGTGGCTTTCACGTGGCGGGCAAGGTGGTTCAGCCAGCGGCATCGGCTTTTTTCTGGCGTCGGGACAGGTAGATAGATCCGACCAGCGAGCCCAGGATCAACACCCAAAGAAGCGCCGCGATCCAGCTTTTGGTGAAGAAGATCGTCAGATCGCCGAAGCTTTCGAGGCTTTTGACGAAATAGACTTCGGCGGACGGCCCCAGGATGAAGCCGATGATGAAGGGCGCGATTTCCAGCCCCAGTTTCGTCGCGGCCCATCCGAACAGGCCGAAGATCAACAGGGTCCAGACGTCGAACATGATGCCGTAGTTGATCGTGTAGGCGCCGATGACGCACATCATCAGGATGATCGGGAACAGCACGTGTTTCGGGATGGTGACGACCAGCGCAAAGTAGCGGATCGCGAAATACATCATCGCGAACATGGCGATATTGGCGATCAGCATGGCGAAGATCATCGCGTTCCAGGTTTCGGGGTTGTTGCCGATGAACAGCGGCCCGACCTGGATGCCCTGCAAGGTGAAGGCGCCGATCAGCAGCGCGGTGGTGCTGTCGCCCGGAATGCCCAGCGACAACAGCGGCACCAGCGCGCCGCCGGTCAGCCCGTTGTTGCCGGATTCCGACGCGATCAGCCCCGCGGGTTCGCCCTTGCCGAAGGTTTCGGGATGCTTGGAAAACGTCTTGGCGTTGGAATAGGCCAGGATCGACGCGGCGGACCCGCCGACGCCGGGCAGGATGCCCACGAAGGTGCCGATGCCCGACGACCGGATCAGGTTAACGACCTGCCCCTTGAAGACCGACAGCGAAAAGGTCGATCCCTTGCCGATCTTCACGTCCGACCGGCTTTGCCCCTTGGGCACGCCCAATTCGGCCTCGTCCAGGATGGCGGCCAGGCCGAAGAGGCCGATCAGCACCGGCAGCAGGGAAAACCCGCTTTCCAGCCAGTATTCGGTGCCCGGCGGTACCAGCCGCAACTCGCCATTGCCGCCCTTGGAAATGTCGTAGACCCCGATGAGCGACACGAAGATGCCCAGGAAGCCCGAGAAGATGCCCATCAGCAGGTCGCGCGACAGGGCCGCCATGACGGTGAGCGCGAAGAGGATGATCAGGAATTTCTCGACATAGGAAAACTCGATGGCGAAATCGGCCAGCGTCGGCGCGAAGAAGTACAGCGCCAGAAGGCTGATGATGCCGCCGACAAAGGACGACACGATGCCGATGCGCAGCGCCTTGTCGCCTTCGCCCCGTAGCGCCATCGGATAGCCGTCAAACGTGGTGGTGATCGACGATGGCGTGCCGGGGATGCCCAGCAGGATGGCGGGCACCAGCCCGCCGGAAATGCCGCCGACATAAAGACCCAGCAGCAGCGCCAGGCCGTTTTCCAGCCCCAGCGAATAGGTAAGCGGCAGGCAGACGGCGACGGCCATGGTGGCGGTCATGCCGGGAATGGCGCCGAAGATGATGCCGACAAAGGTTCCGCCGACGATCAGCGACAGGAAAAGCGGCGAGACGAAGTGCAGGAAGTCCATTGGGCAGGTCCGCTGTCAGGGCAGGGTAAGAAAGAAGATCTCGGTGAAAAGCCACCAGACCAGCGTCGGGCCGATCACGGCGATCACCGCCATGATGCCCAGGTCGCGCCAGGGTCTTTGGTGCATGAACAGCACGCCCGTCGCGAAGACATAGGGGATCGAGCAGATCAGGAAGCCCAGCCCGGTGTTGGGCCAGAAGTCCCCGACGGGCACCATCAGCGAGAAGTAGAGGATCGTCAGGATCAGCGCGCCGAAGAAGCGCAGCTTGTCCATGTCGCCCAGGATCCCGCGCCAGTAGGCGCCGGCGGTGGCGATCCGGTGGCGGCGGGTGACCAGGATGGCGATGCCAAGGCCGGCCAGGATGAACCCGATGAGCCTGGGGAACAGCAGGTGGGATGTGTCGAAATCGATGGTGACCTGGGTCAGGGCGCCCATGTTCTCCTCCTGGAACTGAACGGAAGGGACCCGGGCGCGTCGCGCCCGGGCCGCAAGGGGATCAGGAGTCGCCCGAGATCTCGGCGATCACCTTGGCATAGGTGTCGCGCTTTTTCGTCAGATGGTCTTGGGCCTCGGCCGAAGGCAGGAAGTTCGGGATGAAAAAGGCGGCCTTCTGCCGGCCCTGGATCTCGCCCTTGTCAAAGATCGCTGTCATGGCGTCGTCGATCTGCTTGACGATCGCCGGGTCCATGTCCTTGTTGTAAAGAAAGAAGAATTCCTTGTCGAAAGTGAAATCTTCGGTCCCGTCCAGCGTCACGCTGGTCTGGGGCGAGGCATGTTTCAGCATCGCGTCGCGGTCGGTTCCGCCCATGCCTTCGGGGGGCGCCTGTTCCAGCGTTTCGGGCCGCGCGGTGATCCAGACGAAACGCATGGCCTTCTGGTCGTCGTCGGGCAGCTGGGTGAATTGTTCGTTGGCCTGGATCGACCCGTTGATCACGTCGGCCAGGTCATCCCACATCGCCTGGTTCTTGTCCGATTGCGACCCGGTGTTGACCGCGACGATGTTGTCTTCGGATCCCGGGGACCGCACGGCGGCCGCGTTCTTCATGGCCGAAAAGCCGATTTCCGACACCCCGCCCGGCTGGATCGCCACGCGCACCCGTTCGCCGTTGGCGGCGGCGGTCAGGATGTCTTCCATCGACTGGTACTTGCTGGATTTCGCCACCAGATAGGCGTTGCCCGGGTTGATCGCGACGGTCGGGCCGACGGTGTAATCGGCGAACGGGTCGTCATAGCCGGTCACGCCGTACAGGTTCCCCAGGTAGGACTGGTCGTGGAAGATCATCAGCGTGGTGCCGCGCTTGTCGCGGCCAAGCGCCTTGAACGCCTCGGACGCGCCGACGGCGTCGACCTTGATGTTGATCCCCAGCTGTTCCGCCAAAGCGTCGGCGATGATGGCCGAGTTCTGGTAGGTGTCGCCGCCGGTCGACTTGGACCCGATCACAAGCCGCACGTTGCGCGGCAGCTCCTGCGCCATCGCGCCAAGCGGCTGGATCATCAGGGCGGCAGCGCTGGCGGCCGCAAGAAGGGTTCTGCGGGTAAAGGTCATGAATTCCTCCCATTCGGCCGCTTTGCGCGACCTTTGGTTCCGATTTCCGCACGCACTCCCAGGGCGTGCGCTGCGACTCGCCAATGACGATGTATGCGCATACATCACTTTCAACACATCGCCTATCAGGCTGTCAACCATATTTGTCTGGGCATTTTGCAGGTGCAGCATTTGCCTTGGCCCGGTTGACAGGATTAAATGTATGCGCATACATAGCCTCAAGTCACTATGGGAGGACGCAATGAAGGATTCGCCGACCAAGTCTCCGGACACGCTGCGCAGCGCGCGCTGGTTCGCGCCGGACGACCTGCGCAGTTTCGGTCACCGTTCGCGGATGATGCAGCTGGGCTATACCGAAGAGGAATTCATCGGCCGGCCCATCATCGGTATCCTCAACACCTGGTCCGATCTGAACTCGTGCCACGGCCACTTCCCCGAACGGGTCAAGGACGTGAAGCGCGGCGTGCAGATGGCGGGCGGTCTGCCGGTCGAATTGCCGTCGCTGTCGGTCGATGAAAGCTTCACCAAGCCGACCTCGATGCTGTACCGCAACATGCTGGCGATGGAGACCGAGGAGATGATCCGCAGCCACCCGCTGGATGGCGTGGTGCTGATGGGCGGCTGCGACAAGACCACGCCGGGGCTGGTGATGGGGGCGATCACCGCCGGTGTGCCGTTCATCTTCCTGCCCGCCGGTCCGATGCTGCGGGGCCATTACGCGGGCAAGATCCTTGGGTCCGGATCGGACGCCTGGAAATACTGGGACGAACGCCGCGCCGGCAACATCACCGACGAGGAATGGCTGGGCATCCAGGGCGGCATCGCCCGGTCGGTCGGCACCTGCATGACCATGGGCACGGCGTCGACCATGACATCCATCACCGAGGCGATGGGCCTGTCGCTGTCGGGCGCGTCGTCGATCCCGGCGGCGGATTCGGGGCACCAGCGGATGGGTTCCGACTGTGGCCGGCGGATCGTGGACATGGTGTGGGAAGACCTGACGCCCGAAAAGATCATCACCGAAAGCGCCGTGAAGAACGCCGCCATCGTCGGCATGGCCACGGGCTGTTCGACCAACGCCGTCGTGCACCTGATCGCCATGGCGCGCCGCGCGGGGATCGACCTGACGCTGGATGACCTTGACGCATTGGGCCGCACCACGCCGATGATCTGCAATGTCCGCCCCTCGGGCAAGGATTACCTGATGGAGGATTTCTTCTATGCCGGTGGTCTGCGCGCATTGATGACTCAGCTGTCGGACGTGCTGGACCTGACCGCGCTGACCGTCACGGGCAAGACCCTGGGCGAGGATATCGAGGGCGCCGTGGTCTACAATGACGACGTGATCCGGCCGCTGTCGAACCCGGTCTACCACGAAGGGTCCCTGGCGGTGCTGAAGGGCAACCTGTGCCCCGACGGCGCGGTGATCAAGCCCGCCGCCTGCGATCCGAAGTACTACGTCCACGAAGGCCCCGCGCTGGTCTTCGACAGCTATCCCGACATGAAGAAGGCCATCGACGACGAGGATCTGGATGTCACGCCCGACCACGTTCTGGTGCTGCGCAATGCCGGGCCGCTGGGGGGGCCGGGGATGCCGGAATGGGGGATGCTGCCGATCCCCAAGGCGCTGATCAAGCAGGGACATCGCGACATGCTGAGGATCTCCGATGCGCGGATGTCGGGCACGTCCTACGGCGCCTGCGTGCTGCATGCCGCGCCCGAAAGCTTTGTCGGCGGGCCGCTGGCCCTGCTGAAGACCGGCGACATCGTGCGTCTGGACCTGCCGAACCGGCGTCTGGACATGCTTGTCCCCGAAGACGAGATCGAGGCCCGGCGCAAGGCCTGGGTCGCGCCCGAACCCAAGTTCCAGCGCGGCTGGGGCTGGATGTTCTCGCGCCATGTCGGGCAGGCCGACACGGGGTGCGACTTCGACTTCCTTGAAAAGGCCCATGGGCCCGCAGCAGGCGAACCGGATATCTACTGATGACACATGACCTAGACACAGCCCTTGCCGGCATCTCCGGCATCCTCGTCACGCCTTACGATGCAGACGGCGAGGTCGCGCCGACCAGGCTGGCCCCGATCATCGACCGCGCGCTGGCGGCGGGCGTGCACATGCCCGTCGTGAACGGCAACACCGGCGAATTCTACGCGCTGACGACGGACGAGGCCTGCACCATGGTGGCCGAGGTCGCCGCCCTGGTCGACGGCCGCGCGCCTTTGCTGGCGGGCATCGGCCGGTCGGTGCGCGATGCCTGTCGGCTGGCCAAGGCTTCGGCCGAGGCCGGGGCCAGTGCGCTGATGATCCACCAGCCGCCCGATCCCTTCGTGTCGCCGCGCGGCACGGTCGATTACCTCAAGGCGGTGATCGACGCGGGCGGCGGCCTGCCGGTGATGCTGTACCTGCGCAACGACGCCATCGGCACCGGCGCCATCGCCGACCTGTGTGCGCTGCCCGGCGTGAAGGGCGTGAAATGGGCGACGCCCAATCCGCTGAAGCTGGCGGATGCCATCAACGCCTGCGATCCCGGCATCACCTGGGTCGCGGGCCTGGCCGAAGTCTGGGCGCCGCCGCTTTATGCGGTCGGCGCGCGGGGCTTCACCTCGGGGCTGATCAACGTCTGGCCGGCGCGGTCGATGGCGATCCATGGCGCGCTGGCGGCAGGCGATTACCCGTTGGCCAACCGGCTCATCGCCGAGATGCGCGCCTTCGAGGATATTCGCGCCGAAGAGCTGAACGGCACCAACGTGACCGGCGTCAAGGCCGCGCTGATCGCGCAGGGCCTGGACTGCGGCCCGACCCGTCCGCCTTCTGCCTGGCCGCTGACCGCGCCGCAACAGGCGACACTCCAGGACTTCATGTCCGCCAATGGACTGATCTGAAAGGATAAGCCATGCTAGACGAAACCTTCACCCCCCATGGCAAGCACCTGATCGCAGGCGAATGGGTGGCGGGCGATGCCACCTTCGCCTCCGAACCCGCTCATGGTCCATCCCACGATTTCGCGGTGGGCACGCCGGCGCTGGTCAATGCCGCCTGCATCGCGGCCGAAGACGCCTTCTGGTCCTACGGCTACACCACCCGCACCGAACGCGCCGCCTTCCTGAACGCCATCGCCGACGAGATCGAGGCGCGGGCTGAGGCGATCACCATGATCGGCAGCCAGGAATCCGGCCTTCCCGAAGGTCGTCTGCAGGGCGAGCGCGGCCGCACCACCGGGCAGCTTCGGCTGTTTGCCGACCATATCCTGAAGGGCGACTACCTTGACCGGCGCCATGACGTGGCCTTGCCCGACCGTCAGCCGCTGCCGCGCCCAGATCTGAAGATGGTGCAGCGGCCCATTGGCCCGGTGGCGGTCTTCGGCGCCTCGAACTTCCCGCTGGCGTTTTCCACCGCAGGGGGCGACACCGCAGCCGCGCTGGCCGCCGGCTGCCCGGTCGTGGTCAAGGGCCATTCCGCCCATCCCGGCACCGGCGAGATCGTCGCCGAGGCCATCCACGCGGCAATCCAGTCCTGCGGCATGCACCCCGGCGTCTTCTCTCTGATCCAGGGCAGCAAGCGCGACGTGGGACAGGCGCTGGTGCAGCACCCGCTGATCAAGGCGGTGGGCTTTACCGGTTCGCTGGGCGGAGGCCGGGCGCTGTTCGACCTCTGCGCACAACGTCCCGAACCGATCCCGTTCTTCGGCGAACTGGGGTCCGTCAACCCGATGTTCATCCTGCCGGAGGCCGTGAAGGCCCGGGGCGCGGCCATCGGCGCCGGCTGGGCCGGGTCGCTGACCATGGGCGCGGGCCAGTTCTGTACCAACCCCGGCATCGCCGTGGTCGAAACCGGGCCCGCCGGCGACGCTTTTGTCGCCGCCGCCGCCGAGGCGCTGAAGGGCGTGGCGGGCCAGTGCATGCTGACCGACGGCATCGCGCAGGCCTACAAGGACGGCAAGGCGCGGTTCGACGGGCGCAACGCCGTCCGCCCGGTGCTGACCACCGACAGCGAAGGCCGCAATGCCGCGCCGAATCTTTTTGAAACGGACGCGGCCAGCTACCTGCAGGACCATGCCCTGGGCGAAGAGGTGTTTGGCCCCCTGGGCCTGGTCGTGCGCGTTTCGGACGCCGACGAAATGGACCAGCTTGCCCGCGGCTTCGAAGGCCAGCTGACCGCCACCATCCACATGGATGACGCCGACGCCGAGCTGGGCAGACGCCTGATACCGGTGCTGGAACGCAAGGCGGGGCGGATCCTGGTCAACGGCTTCCCCACGGGGGTCGAGGTGGCCGATGCCATGGTGCATGGCGGGCCCTATCCGGCCTCGACCAATTTCGGCGCGACATCCGTCGGCACGCTGTCGATCCGGCGCTTCCTGCGCCCGGTCTGCTACCAGAACATGCCCGACGCGCTGCTGCCGGGCGATCTGCAAGAAGGGTGAGGAGAGACAATGAAGGAAGAAACCCGCGACAAGCTGATGAACGTGTCGGTGGCGACGCTTGCCACCGCCCTGTTCAAACGCGGCCTGCGCCACCAGGTGATCCAGGGCGTGAACCCGGTGAAGCCCAAGGGCCGCAACATGGTCGGCCCCGCCTTTACCCTGCGCTACATGCCCGCGCGCGAGGACCGCAATACGATCGACGTCTTCCGCAACCCCGAACATCCGCAACGCCACGCGATCGAGACCTGTCCGCCGGGCCACGTGCTGGTCATGGACAGCCGCAAGCAGGCCAATGCGGCGTCGTCCGGTGACATCCTGATCACCCGGCTGATGGTCCGGGGCGGCGCGGGCATCGTGACCGACGGGGGGTTCCGCGACGCGATGGAGATCGGCGACCTGGACATCCCGGCCTATCACACGCGCCCCTCCAGCCCCACGAACCTGACCAACAACGAAGCCATCGCGATCAACGAACCGATCGGCTGCGGCGATGCGCCGGTGTTTCCGGGCGACATCATCGTGGGCGACGACGATTGCGTCATCGTGTTGCCGGCCCACATGGCGGACGAGCTGGCCGACGAGGCGGTGGAAATGACCGCCTACGAGGATTTCGTGCACGAGAAGGTCATGCAGGGGGCTACGATCATCGGCCTTTACCCCTGCACCAGGGACGAGAACCGGACAGCCTTTGAAGAGTGGCGCAAAGCCAACGGCCGCTGAACCGGACATCCCGGCGGTGTGGCACCGCATCGCCGGGATGTATGCGCGCCATGCATCGAACGATAGAATAAATAAATTTGATTAATATGCCTTTCCTGCGCCAAGAGTTGCGACAGCCAACCTTGGGAGGATGTCATGGCTGTTCGAAGATACTTGACGCGGCTTGTCGCCTCGGCGGCGGCGCTTGCAGTCCTGTCCCCGGCCTGTGCGCTTGATCTGAGCGGCGAGAAGGTGACGATCCTTGTCCCCTTCGGCGAAGGCGGCGGAAGCGATACCCTGGCCCGGTTCCTGCAGCCCTACCTGAAAGAAGCTCTGCCCGGTCATCCCAACGTGGTGGTCCTGAACAAGCCCGGCGGCGGTTCGGTTACCGGTGTCAACGGCTGGGTCGGGTCGGCGAAAACGGACGGCACCGACATCCTGGTGGGGTCGACCTCGACCTGGGTGCCGTTTGTCTTCGGGTCGGAAACGGTCAAGTACGACCCCAACGACATGCGCCCCGTCGTGGGCTTTCCGCGCCTGGGCGTCTTCTATACCAACCCCGAACGCACCAAGGTGACCGGCGCCAGTTCCGCCGAAGGGGTCGAAAAGCTGAGGTCGACGCGGATCCTAAAGGGCGCCAATGCGCCGCGGTTCGGGCCGGATGACCGCACCTACCAGGTGATGCATTACCTGCGCCCCAACCTGGCCAAGTCGATCATGCTGCCCCCCGGAACGCCCGAGGACGTGGTCGATGCCCATGTTGCGGCCTTCAAGACGCTGGAAGACGATCCCGCCTGTGTCGACGGCATGACGAACCAGATCCAGGCCCGGTCCTTTGTCTATTGCGATGACATGGGGGCGGCCTTCCGCGGCGCTTCAGCTCGGCCGAGGGCACGGTGTCCAGCTGTGCCAGGGGGTGGTCGCGGTGGCAGGCAACGACGAATTCCTCGCTGAGAAGCGGGTCGAAATCCACGCCGAACAGGCGCTTGGGCTTGTGGGTGATGCCGAAATCGACCTCTCCGTCATAGACCTTCTTGACGGCGGATACGCTGGACCCTTCGTGGATGTTCAGCGTGGATTTTGGCGATTGGCGGCGGAATTCCTCGACCAGGCCGGGCAGAACCACGCTGCACCAGGTCATGTTGATCGACATCGACACCCGGCCGCTGTCATCGGCGCGGATGTTCTTCAGCTCGGCCTCGGCGCTTTGGAACTCGACCACCAGCCGCTTGGCGATCGCATAGAACCGCCGGCCCGTGGCCGTCGGCTGGATGTTGTTCTTGCTGCGCACCAGCATCTGTTCGCCCACCTCGCCTTCGATCTTGGCGATCCGCCGCGACAGCGCCGGCTGGGTGATGTGCAGCTTGCGGGCGGCGTCCGAGAAGCTGTTCAGCTCGACCACGGCAACGAAGGCGGTCAGCTCGTCAAGGCTGTGTCTCATGGGATGCGCGGGCTCCGGCGGGGGTGATGGCGCAGGATAGACCAACCGGCGCGGCGCCGGGACTCTGCCCTTGGCACTGGATGTCACAGATCAAGGGTGATGTCGCCAAGCGGCACCGCCTGGCAGGTCAGGCAGCGGTCCTGTGGCAGATCGGTATCGGCCCGGGACAGCACGCGCCCGGTCAGCACCCGCACGGCGCAGCTTTCGCATTGTCCCACCTGGCAGCCACTGGGCAGGGCGATCCCGGCGGCGGTCGCGGCGGACAGGATCGACCCCATGGCCGGCGTCCAGGGGAAGCTTTGGCCGCTGCGGGCGAGCGTGACGCTTGCCGGCGGGATGTCCTGCGGGACGGGCAGGGTGGATTTGAAGACCTCGGTCGCGATGTCGGCGGTGGGCACGCCCCGCGCGACGAGGCTTGCGCGCATCCCGTCGGTCAGGCCCTCGGGTCCGCACAGGTAGATCAGGGGGCGCCGCTTCAGCAGGTCGGTGTCGATGGCGGCCGCGATCCGTGCCGGGTCCGCGCCCGCTTCCATCCCGTCAAGGCCGGGATGCGGCCCCCGACGCGGAGCCCGACGCGGCCACAGCCGGACGGACAGGCGGGACAGGGTGTCGGCCAGCCGGGCGATTTCCTGCCAAAACGGGGCGCTGTCCCGGTCGGGGACGACGTAATGCAGCACGAAGGGGGCCTGCGACCGGGCATGGCGCAGCGCCCGGATGGCGGACAGGAACGGCGTGATCCCGATCCCCCCGGCAATGCAGATGACGGGGCGGTCGATGTCTGGCGGCACGATGAAACTGCCGGTGGGTGGGGTCAGCAAAAGCCTGTCGCCAAGCCCCGGATCGTGAAGCCGGCGGGACAGCGAGGTGCCGGGCATGCCCTGCGGATTGCGGCGCACGGCGATGTCCCAATGGGTGGCGGGCGTCCCGTCGCCGATCAGCGAATAATAGCGGCGCCCGTCGAAGCCCGGAACCGAGAGGCCGACGTGCTGACCGGGCCGGAAGGACGGCAACGGGCCGCCGTCGACGGGGCAGATCCGCAGGTGCAGCACGTCGTTTGCCAGCACTTCGCGGGCGGTGATCGTGAAGGCCCGCGCGCCGGTCCAGCCCCCGCGCGAAGCGGCATCGTCCCGGCGCAGGCTGCACCGGGCTTGGCGAAGCGGCGGCGCGCCGCTGACCGGATCGCGGGTGGCGTCGGACAGGATGGCGTTGATGTTCGCGCTGCCCTCGCCGGTGACGGGCAGGTCCCCGGCCCCCGTCGCGTCGCAGCCCTGCCACCAGCCGAATTCGGCGATGGCGACATCCTCGGCCAGGTCCCCATCCAGCCGGACCCGCAACCGGACCTCGCCCATTGCCGTCGTCACAATGGCCCAGTCGTGGTCCTGCAGCCCGTGGCGGGTGGCGAGCGCGGGCGAGATTTCGATGGCCGGATCGGGGGATTTGCGGCGCAGCGAGGCGAGATTGCGCAGCGAGGAATGGGTGTAATAGCCCGATTTCGCCGTGCTCAGCAGGATCGGAAAAGCGGGATCGCAGGGCAGGGGCGCCGGGGCGGTGGCCATCGGCGGATAGCCGTGGCGGCGCAGGTCGGTCGAATGGAATTCGATCCGGCGCGACGGGGTGCGGAACCCGTTGGGCCGGCCTTCGGCGTCGCGTTCAGCGTAGCGGCGCGGCGGTTGGGGGATGTCCAGCGTCACGCCTTCGGGCGATTGCCGCAGCCGCGCGACGGTCAGGCCCGTGGGGTCCAGCATCCGGTCCAGCGCGTCGTGAAACGGCAGGCGCCAGGGGGCGGCGTCAAGGCCAAGGCGGCGGGCCAGGGCGCGGGCGATGCTGTAGTCGGGCCGCGCCTCTCCCGGAGGAGGCAGCAGCGCGGGGCGGAACTGGACATGGCCGACGGCACGGTCCGAGATCTCGAACCCCGTGCGCAGCGCGTCGTGTTCCAGCGAGGCGGTGACGGGAAGGACGATATCGGCCATCTCGGCCATGGGCGTCATGAAAAGGTCGCAGTGGACGTAGAAGTCCAAGGCCGAGAGGGCGCGGCGGGTGCGGGCGGCGTCGGGATGGCTGGTCAGCAGGTTCGATCCGAAGCCCAGCAGCATCCGCATCCGGTCCGGCGCATCGCCTTCGATGGACGCACAGACATCGCGCAGCGTGACAAACCCGTGGCGCGGCGGCCCGAGGGGCAGATCGCCAACCCCCAGCGCCTTGTCGCGTTGCTGCGCGGGCAGGGCCGACGGGTCCGCGATGGGGCGCAGGGGCGGCCCGGACAGCCAGCGGTTGCCGCCCGGCGCATCCACGTCGCCGCGCAGCGCAAAAAGCGAGGACACGGCCCGCGTGGTCTGCGTGGCGGCGAGCCCCTGCGCGAAGCCGGTCCAGTGGTAGTAGGACAGCCGCCCGTCGCTGGCGACGATATCGTAGAAGGCGGCAAGCCGGTCCTGGGGAATGCCCGTGGCTTCGGACACCTTGTCCGGCGTCCAGCCGGCACTGTTGCGGCGCAACAGCGCCAGCGCGGTGGACACCCGCCGCCTACGACCGGCGCGGTCCGTCAGCGTGCCGTCAAACCACAGGTCGGTATCCTCGGGCACGCCCGCCGTTGTCGCCGGGTCGAGCGGTTCAAAGCCATCGCCGCGCCGGATCACGAAACCGGGCGCGTTGCCAAGGGTCGCGGCGTCCAGCCGGGTATCGCTGTCCAGGTCGATCAGGAAGGCGGCATCGGTCCAGTCGCGCACGAAATCCCGGTCGAACAGGCCCCGGTCCAGCAGGTGGCCGATGGCCCCCATGGCCAGCGCGGCATCGGCGCCGGGCCGGATCCGCAGCCACAGGTCGGCCTGTTCGCCGCTGCCGCCCCGCTTGGGGTCGATGACCACCACCTTCGCGCCGCGCTGACGCGCCTCGGCGATCCGCTGGGCCTGGGCCAGCCAGGTGCGCGCCGGGTTGTGGCCCCAAAGGACGATGGTGTCGGCGCGCCCGTAATCCGGCGCGCCAAGCGGCTGGCCGAAGGTCAGCGCCTGGGCGTAATCCTTCTGGAAATTGCAGACCTCGACCGCGGCGATCAGGTTGGGCGACCCAAAGTCCCACACCAGCCGCATGATCCAGTCGATACTGTCCGAAATCGCCGTCCCGCTGGGTGTCGTCGTGGCAAAGCCCACCGCTTTGGCGCCATGGGCGTCCCGGATCGCCGCCATCCGCGCGGCGATCTGGTCCAGCGCCTCGTCCCAGCTGATCTCCTCCCATTGGGGGACGGGATCGGTGCGGGGATTGCGCCGCCGCAGGGGGCGCGTCAGGCGGTTGGTATGGTGCACGATCTCGGGCACGGCGCGGCCCTTGGCGCATAGCGCCCCGCCGGTCGGATGGTCCGGATCGGGATCGACACCGGTCAGGCGGCCGTTTTCCACCGTGTAGATCGCGCCGCAGCGGGACTTGCACAGCGTGCAAAAGGCCCGGGTCCGGATCGGGCCGTCGGCTGGGTCCCGGGCCATCACGCCGGCCTCATTCGGGCGGCAGGAGCACGCTGAAACTGCGTTCGATATCGGCGCGCAGGGCGGTTTCGGCGGCGTCGATATCCCCGGTTTCCAGCGCGGCGAGGATCTCGGAATGGTGGACGTGTTCATCCAGGACCATCGCGGCTTCCTGCTGGATGATCAGGTTCAGGTAGGCGCCGTATTGCAGCCAAAGCGCCTCGATCATCGGCAACAGCACCTCGGACCCCGAAAGCCCGTAAAGCGTGAAGTGAAAGTCGTAATTGGCTTCCAGGTCGGGCCCCCGCAGATCCGGGCGCCGGGGCGTGGCGATGATGGCGTGCAGGCGGGCGATGTCGTCGGGGCCCAACCGGCCGGCCGCCTGGCGCAGCACCAGGCTTTCCAAGGCCAGGCGCGCCGACATCAGGTCCTTCATCCGGCGTTCGTCAAAGGGCGGCACTTCCAGCTTGCGGCTGGGGGTGTCGACAAAGGCGCCCTCGGCCACCAGGCGGCGCACGGCCTCGCGCACCGGCGTCATCGAGATGCCAAGCTGGTCGGCCAGGGTCCTGAGGCTGACGATGGTGCCGGGGGCGAATTCGCCCCGCATGAACGCGCCGCGCAGGGCGGAATAGACGCTTTCCCGCAGCTTCGAAGGCTCGATCTTCTCTATCCGCGGTCCGTCCATGGCCCGGCTGCCTCAATCCTGTGCACTGCGTTCGACAATTTTACTGTAGCCGAAGGGAAGAAGTGGACAAGAAATATTATACTGCATCAAATATAAAATATCACAGACAGGCCGGGACAGGTCAAAGACCGGGCGAATCGACGGAAGGACGGGGACATGGCGGAAGAAGACGGCTTCTGGCTTTACGATCTGCGGGTCGAGACCGTTCTGGACGGCCGCACCCCGGTCTGCCGCCACGTGGAAGGCGAAAGCTTTGCCGTCGTTGGCGAAAACCTGGTCTTCGACCGGATGGACAAGGTGTCGATGTACGCATTGGCCGCGCTGCTGCCGCTGCTGCCGGCGAAACAGCGCCCGACACAGGACCACGACTGGATGACCTCCGACGCCGAGGTCGCCTGCCCGGACCCCCATTGCGGCGGCCGGTTCCGGATCGTGCGCGAGAACAAGCGCTGGCTCAGCCACGCGGAAACAACCGGCCTGCCCGAACAGCGCGGCACGCCCTACTGGAAGAACGAGGATCCCGATGAGTGATGTAGAGACCGCCCTGCTGCGCCCCGGGCACGAGATCTCGCGCGTGATCAAGGGTGGCTGGCAGTTGGCCGGGGACCACGGATCGGTCGACCGCGCCACCGCCATCGCCGACATGGAAGCGTTCCTGGACGCCGGTATCACCACCTTCGATTGCGCCGACATCTATACCGGCGTCGAGGAGATGATCGGCGACTTCATCGCCGACATGCGCCGGCGCCGGGGGGCGTCCGTGGCCGACCGGGTGATGGTGCACACCAAGCTGGTGCCGGACCTGGGGCTTTTGCCGACAATCACGGCCGACCAGGTCGAAGCCATCGTCGACCGGTCGCTGAAGCGGCTGCAGGTCGACCGGATCGACCTGGTGCAGTTCTTCTGGTGGGACATGTCCCAGGGCAACGCGGTCGAACAGCTGGACGTGCTGAAGCGCTGCCAGGACAAGGGCAAGATCGCCAACCTGGGCATAACCAACTGGGAATACACGGATATCCGGAAATTCACCGATGCGGGTTACGATATCGCCTCGGCCCAGGTGCAATATTCGGTGCTGGACCACCGCCCCGAGAACGGGCTGACGGACTGGGCGGCCGCGCACGACATGCAGATCCTGTGCTATGGCACGCTGGCGGGCGGGTTCCTGACCTCGAAATGGCTGGGCGAACCGGATCCGGGCTATGCGTTCGAGAACCGGTCGCTGATCAAGTACCGGCTGATCATCGACGAATTCGGGTCCTGGGACATGTTCCAGACCCTGTTGCAGACCCTGAAGGCGGTGGGCGACAAGCATGGCGTGTCGCTGTCGTCCGTCGCGACGCGCTGGGTTCTGGACCGCCCGCAGGTCGCCGCCGCCATCGTCGGGGCGCGCTATGCGCGGCACCTGCCGATGACGCTGGAAGTCTTCGGCTTTGCGCTGGATGACGACGACCGGACCCGGATCGGCGCGGTTCTGCGCCAGGCCAGCGGGCCGAACGGGCCGGTCTATGGCCTGGAAGGCGACCGCAACGGGCGGCACGGCCGGATCATGAAATACAACCTGAACACCAGGCCAGATGACCAGACCTATGGGAAAGTCGATGGCTGACGCCATTCTCCAGACCCGGGGGCTGACCCGCCGTTTCGGGCCGTTCACGGCGGTCGATGACGTGTCGCTGTCGGTGCGGCGCGGGACGATCACCGGGCTGATCGGGCCGAACGGGGCTGGAAAGTCGACGCTGTTCAACCTGCTGACCGGCACGCTGGCGCCCAGTGCGGGCACGGTCACGCTGAAGGGGCAGGACGTGACGGGGCTGTCGCCCGACCGGCTGTTCGCGGCAGGCCTGGGGCGGACCTTCCAGATCCCGCGCCCCTTCGCGAAGATGTCGGTCCTGGAAAACCTCTTGCTGGCCCCCCAGGACCAGGTCGGCGAAACCGTCTTTGGCGCCTTCCTGGCACCGCGCAGGATGCGGGCGCAGGAACGCCAGCTGCGCGACAGGGCGCGCGAGGTGCTGGATTTCGTGACGCTGGGCGCGCTGGCCGATCACCCGGCGGGCAAGATATCGGGCGGGCAGATGAAGCTGCTGGAACTGGCCCGCGTGCTGATGGGCGATCCGGACCTGATCCTGCTGGACGAACCGGCGGCCGGGGTGAACCCGACGCTGACCGGCATCCTGATCGGCAAGATCGAAGAGCTGAACCGCCAGGGCAAGACCTTTGTCATCATCGAACACGACATGGACTTCATCATGAGCCATTGCGACCCGGTGATCGCACTGGCCGAGGGCCGGGTGATCTTTGAAGGCTCGGCCGCGCAGGCGCAGGCCAACCCGCAGCTGCTGGACGCCTACCTGGGGGTGCCGACCCATGGCTGAACCGATCCTGACGGTGGAAAACGTCACTGCCGGCTACGTGCCCGACCTGCCGATCCTGCGCGATGTCTCGATCACCGTGGAACCGGCCAGCGTGACGGTCATCATCGGGCCGAACGGGGCGGGGAAATCGACGCTGATCAAGGCGATCGCCGGGCTGGTGCCGGTGTCGCAGGGCCGGATCATCCACGAACGCCACGACATCACCAACATCGCGCCCCATGCCATGGCCGACCACGCCATGGCCTATGTGCCGCAGACCGACAACATCTTCCGGTCCCTCACCATCCAGGAGAACCTGGAACTGTCGCTGCGCCGCGCGGGCGCCGACCGCAAGGCGCGGCTGGCGAAGCTGTATGACCTGTTCCCGCCCCTGGCGCAGAAGCGCCACGACAAGGCCGGCGCGCTGTCCGGCGGGCAGCGGCAGTTCCTGGCGGTGGCCAACGCGCTGGCGGTGGACCCCCGGCTGATCCTGATGGATGAACCGTCGGCCGGGCTGTCGCCCAAGGCCGCGCAGGACGTGCTGGGAATGGCGCGCGACCTGACGCGCGAGGGCGTGACGATCCTGCTGGTCGAGCAGAACGTGAACCAGGCGCTGAAGATGGCCGACTATTGCTACATCCTGGCCGAGGGCCGCAACCAGGTGGACGGCAAGGCCGCCGACCTGCTGGGCAACCAGGTCGTTGCCGACATCTACCTGGGCGGCAAGCGCGTGAGGGCGGGCGCATGATACAAGGCCTTCTGGACGGGATCCTTGTCGGATCCATCTATTCGCTGGGCGCCATCGGGCTGACCATGGTCATGCACATGCTGCGCTTTGCCAACTTTTCCCATTCCGAACTGCTGTCTCTGGGCGCCTATTGCGCGCTGGTCTTCGACAAGCTCTTTGGCGCGCTGCTGCCGGTGATGGAGACCAACATCGGGCCGCTGACCATGACCTGGGCGCTGGTGCTGTCGGTGCTGGCCGCCATGGTGCTGACCGGGATAAGCGCAGTGCTGATCGACCGGCTGATCTTTCGCCGGGTGCGGCAGCGGGGCATGCCGCAGTCGATGGTCTTTGCCTCGTTCGGGGTGGCGCTGATCATCCGCAACCTGATCGGGCTGATCTTCGGGCTGTCGCCGACCTTCTACAACAACGACATCGCCTTTGCGCTGGTGCTGTCGCGCGATCCGATGATCCTGGTGAAGCCCGACCAGATCTTCGTGCTGATCGCGGCGCTGGTCTGCATGGGCATCCTGCACCTGGTGCTGTCGCGCACCACCTTCGGCTATGCGATCCGGGCGGTGGCGGAAAACCCGTCGCTGGCGCAGGTCAACGGGATCAAGCTGAACCGCATCATCACCGCCGTCTGGCTGATCGGCGGCGGACTGGCCGCCGCCGCCGGGGTCTTTTACGGTCTGACGAACCAGATCACGCCGCTGATGGGCAACGACCTGCTGTTGCCGGTCTTTGCCGCGACCATCGTGGGCGGCATCGGGTCGGTCTACGGCGCGGTTCTGGGCGGGTTCATCATCGGCATCGCGGCCAACCTGGCGCTGCTGATCGTTCCCTCGGGCTACAGCCCGTCGTTCCCGTTCCTCATTATCCTGGTGGTGCTCATGATCCGCCCCAACGGTCTTTTCGGAGAGGAACGGGCATGATCGGCGTCGTCTCCTACCTGGTGTTCTTCGCCACCATGGCGTCGATCCTGGCCATCGCGGTGCTGGGGCTGAACCTGCAATGGGGCAACACGGGGCTGTTCAACGGCGGCGTCGCGGCATTCTTCGGCATGGGCGCCTACGTCACGCTGATCCTGGGCGGCCTGCCGCAACCCGACCGGCTGGGCGGCTTTGCCTTGCCCTACCTTCTGGCCCTGATCGGCGGCGGCGCGGGTGCCGGATTGCTGGCCTGGGTCGTGGGGCGGTTCACCCTGCACCTGCGGCACGATTACCTTGCCATCGCCACCTTTGGCGTCGCCATCACCTTTGAAAACGTGGTCCGCAACGGCGCGTGGATGGCGGGCGGCGCGCAGGGGCTGCGGGGGTTCGAAAAACCGTTCCAGAACCTGCTGGGCGCGGGGCTGGGCTATAACGCGGCGTTCCTGGGCTTCGTCCTGGTGGTGCTGGTGGCTGTCTATGCCTTTCTCGAACGGCTTGTGGCCTCGCCCTTCGGCCGGGTTCTGCGCGGGATCCGCGAAGACGAGGCCGCGGCGCAATCGCTGGGCAAGAACCCCGCCAGGGTCCGGCTGACGGCCTTTGTCACGGGGGCCGCGATCATGGGGCTTTCGGGCGGGCTTTTCGCCACCTTCTACGGCTTCGTCAGCCCGCAGGACGTGCTGCCGATCCTGACCTTCCAGATCTGGGCCATGCTGATCGTCGGCGGATCCGGCAACAACCTGGGCGCCGTCATCGGCACCTTCCTGGTCTGGGCCGCCTGGACCTTCTCGGGTTGGGCCCTGTCGCGTTTTGCGCCGCTTGAGATGCAGCTTTACACCGGATCGATCCAGTACATCCTGATCGGCCTGGTCATCGTCGGGATGCTGTTCTGGCGGCCGCAGGGCCTGTTCCCCGAACGGCTTGTGATTTCAAGACCATCAAGATCCCGGCACAACACCCGGGCAAACAGGGAGTACTGAAAGTGACCAAGACGTTGAAGACACTCCGGTCCGGCGCCGCGATGGCCCTGGGCCTCGGGCTTGCCACGCTGGCAACCGGAGCGATGGCGCAATCCTGCACCGTCAAGATCGGCGGGATCTTCCCGACCTCGGTCGACTGGGGCCGGCCGATCGCCGAGACCGCCAGGTTCGCCGTGGACCAGGCCAATGCGGGCGGCGGCGTGAACGGCTGCACCGTGGACCTGCTGCTGCGCGATTCCCAGAGCGATCCGAAGGTCGGCGTCGACGCCGCCAAGTCGCTGGTCGATCTGGACGGCGTCAAGGTCCTGCTGGGCGCCGTCAGTTCGGGCGTGACGATGCCGATCCTGACGACCGTCGCCGTGCCGGCGGACGTGCCCCAATTCTCGTGCTGTTCAGCCGCCACGGCGTTTACCGCGCTGGCCGAGGAAGGCAAGACCAAGGGCCTGTGGTTCCGCACCTATCCCACCACCGATGTGCAGGCGGCCGTCACCGCCAAGATCGTCGTGGACCAGGGCCTGAAATCGGTCGCGATCTTCTACAAGAACGACGACTGGGGCCAGGATTACGCCAAGCTGCTGACCAGCTACCTGGACAAGATGGGCGTGACCGTCACCGAAAGCATCGCCGTCAACGCGACGCAGCCGTCCTATCGCGCCGAAGTCACCAGCGCGCTGGGGGATGCGCCTGACGGGATCGTCGGCATCCTTTACCCGACCGAAGCGACCGTCCTGATCCGTGAATGGCTGTCGCTGGGCGGTTCGCAGAAGATGGTCTTCGCCAACGGCCTGCGGTCCGACGATTTCCGCACGGCGGTGGGCGACAAGTACCTGACCCAGGCCGTCGGCATGGACAACGCCGCGCCGCGTGTCGCCAGCGCCGATGCCTTCGTCGCGGCTTATACCGACCATTTCGGCGCCGCCCCGAACGGCCCCGGCCTGCCCAACAGCTATGACGCGGCGATGATCGCGCTGCTGGCGATGCAGGCGGCGGGCCCCGAGGCGTCGGGGTCCGATATCGCGGCGGCCGTGGCCAAGGTCACCGACCCGGCGGGCGAACCCGTCACCGCGGATGCGGACGGCTTTGCCAAGGCGGCCAAGATCCTGTCGCAGGGCGGCACGGTGATGTACCAGGGCGCGACCGGCAACGTGGTGTTTGACGCCAACGGCGACGTGGCGGCCCCGGCGGTGATGTGGAAGTTCACCGACAGCGGCACCGAAGAGGTCAGCTATTTCACCATGGAAGATGTCCGGGCCCTGCTGAGCGGCAACTGAGGCGGAGCATCCGGAATGGCGATCGTCAGCGTGATCGGCGCCGGCCGGATCGGCCGCCAGGTCATCGACCATATCGACGGCGCGCCCGGGCTTCGGCCCGGGCGTGTCCTGACCCGGACCGGCACACCGGATACCGCCGATCCCGGCGTCTTTCTGTCTGCCCCGTGCGACATCATCATCGAGACCGCCGGCCCCGCCGCCCTGCGCGCCCATGGCGCGGCCTGCCTGCGGGTGGCCGACCTCTGGACGGTCAGCGCCGCGGCGCTGGTCGACGATGCCTTCCGCGACGATCTTTTCGACGTTGCGCGCCGGTCCGGCACGTCCCTGCGGCTGTTCGCGCCCTGGGTCGCGGGCATCGGGCAGGTCCCGCCGGGGGCCGCCACGGCGCTGACCTTGCGGATCGCCCGCCCAGGGGCGGGCGGTGATTTCACGGGCAGCCTGCGCGACGCGGCGCGGGCCTTTCCAAACGAGCTGAACTTTGCCGTGGCCGCGGCGCTTTGCGGTCCCGGGCTGGATGCCACGCGGGTCGAGATCCGCGATGCGGCGCCGCACCTGCTTGAAGCCGAGCTTGAGACTCGGATCGGTACTTTCCGGTCCTCGTCCGCGTTTACGGGCCAGGGCGGGCATCCGACGGCGCAAAGCCTGGTGGCTGCGCTGGACCGGCTGCAGCCGGGCGTGTCCTACGGGGCGTGATGCGGGGCGTGATTCTGTCGGCTGTGCCCGGTCGACACGGTTGTCGCGGCGGCCCGCAGGCGGCGCACGCAGGCGCGAAACGGCCAGTCATACCTGGGAAAATGGTCCGGAAAAGAAAAAAGGCGGCATCCGGGAGGAGGTGGATGCCGCCGTTTAAGTATGATCGGCTCAGGGAGGAGGAGAGCCAATCACTGTTATTCTAGATAGAAGGTCAGGCCCGCTGACACAATAGCCGAGCCATGATATCTCTGCATTGCAGCGTTGCGCAATCGCTGCAGCTATCATCCTGATATCGCAACAACATCTTGTCACGCCCCCGTGATCGTGTCGGCGCCGATCGGATCAACCCCGGGCGCGGCCGCGGAAGATGCGCTGGATCAGCACGAAGAACAGCGGCACGAAGATCACCCCGAAGAACGTCGCGCTGAGCGTTCCGCCCAGAACCGCGGCGCCCACCGACCGGCGCCCGCCGGACCCCGCGCCGCTGGACAGGACCAGCGGCAGAACGCCCAGGGTAAAGGCGACCGAGGTCATGACGATGGGCCTGAACCGCTGGCGCGCGGCTTCTCGGACGGCGGTGAACAGCTCTTCGCCGGCCTCGTACCGGTCTCGGGCGAATTCCACGATCAGGATGGCGTTCTTGCCGGTCAGGCCGATGACCGTCAGCAGACCCACCTGGAAGAAGACGCCGTTCTGGAAATCGCCGTACCAGGCGGCGAACAGCGTGCCCAGCACGCCGATCGGCATGGCCAGCATGACCGAGATCGGGATCGTCCAGCTTTCGTACAGTGCGGCAAGGCACAGGAAGACCGCCGCCAGCGACAGGGCGTAAAGCATGGGCGCCTGACCGCCGGATTCCAGTTCTTCCAGCGACAGGCCGGTCCAGGCAACGTGATAGCCGGGCGGCAGCTGATCGACGAGGCGTTCGATCTCGGCGATGGCCTGGCCGGTCGACACGCCCGGCGCGGGCGAGCCCTGGACCTGCAGGGCCGGGATGCCGTTGTAGCGGTACAGCCCCTGCGGCCCGTATTGCCATTTCTGCGAGGTAAAGTTGTCGAACGGCACCAGGTCGCCGGACGAATTGCGCACCCGCCATTTCTGCAGGTCGGACGGACCCGACCGGGCATTGGCCTCGCCCTGGACATAGACCCTCTTGATCCGGCCGTTGTCGTTGAAATCGTTGACGTAGCTGCCGGCCCAGGCGATCGACAGCAGGTTGCCCAGGTTCGTTGGCGTCACGCCCACGGCCCCTGCGGCGCGCCAGTCGATGTCCAGGTTGAACTGCGCCGCGTCTTCCAGACCCGAAGGGCGCATGTTGGCGATCAGCGGGCTTTGCGCGGCCAGCCCGAACAGCTGGTTGCGGGCATCGACAAGCTGTTCATGGGTCTGCCCGGCCTGCGCCTGCAGGTAAAAGTCGAACCCCGACACGTTGCCCAGCTCCGGCACAGCCGGCGGCACGATCGGGAAGGCCAGCGCGTCCTGGATCCCCATGAACCGGCCAAAGGCACGTCCCGCGATGGCCTGGGCGCTTTGGTCGGGGCGGGGGCGGTCTTCCCAGTCCTTCAGCTTGACAAAGGCCAGGCCCATGTTCTGGCCCTGCCCGGCAAACGAAAAGCCGGTGACGCTGAACATGGATTGCACGTTCTCGGCCTCGGCCTGGGTGAAATGGCCGCCGATCTCGTCCAGCACCGCTTCGGTGCGCGATGCGGTGGCGCCGGTGGGTCCCTGGACGATGGTCAGCAGGATCCCCTGGTCTTCGTCGGGCAGGAAGCCGGCGGGCGTGTTGTTGAACAGCCAGAAGATGCCGTAGCCCATGGCGCAATAGACCGTCAGCAGGATCAGCGGGCGGCGGATGTTGAAGCTGACACCGCTTGCATAGGCCCGGGTCAGCTTGTCGAAGCCCAGGTTGAACCAGCTGAACGGGTTCCATTTCGACGGTTTGGAATGCTTGTTCTTCAGCAGCGTCGCGCACAGCGCCGGGGTCAGCGTCAGGGCGACGACGACCGAAAGGCTCATTGCCGAGATGATGGTGACCGAGAATTGCCGGTAGATCACGCCGGTGGCGCCGCCGAAGAAGGCCATGGGGATGAACACCGCCGACAGCACCAGGGCGATACCGATCAGCGCGCCGGTGATCTGGTCCATCGACTTGCGCGTCGCCTCGCGCGGGCTCAGCCCTTCTTCCTCCATGATCCGTTCGACGTTTTCGACCACGACGATGGCGTCATCCACCAGCAGGCCGATGGCCAGAACCATGGCAAGCATGGTCAGAACGTTGATCGTGTATCCGAAGGCGGCAAGGATGCCGAAGGTCCCCAGGATGACGACGGGCACGGCCAGGGTCGGGATCAGCGTTGCGCGGAAGCTTTGCAGGAACAGAAGCATGACCGCGAAAACCAGCACGATGGCTTCGAACAGCGTCTTTTCGACTTCGTGGATCGAAATTTCGATGAAAGGGGTGGTGTCGTAGGGGATGACGTATTCGACCCCTTCCGGGAAATACGCCGCGTATTCCGCCAGCCGTTCGCGAACCAGTTCCGAGGTGTCCAGTGCATTCGCCCCCGAGGCGAGCTGGATCGCCATGCCGCTGGCAGGCTGGCCGTTGAACTTGGCGATGGTCGAATAGTTTTCCGCCCCGACTTCCACACGCGCCACGTCGCGCAACAGAACAAGGCCGCCGTCGGTTTCCGCCCTCAGCACGATGTTGCGGAAATCTTCCGGCGTCTGCAGCAGGGATTGCGCGGTAATCGTCGCGTTCAGCTGCTGGTCGTCCACCGTCGGCAGGGTCCCGAAAGCCCCGGCCGAGATCTGGGCGTTCTGGGCGGCCACGGCCGAGACGATATCCGATGGCGTCATCTCGAACGCGGCCAGCTTGGAGGGATCCAGCCAGATCCGCATCGCGTATTGCGCGCCAAAGACCTGCACGCCGCCGACGCCTTCAAGCCGGCTGAATTCATCGACAAGGTTCGAATTCAGGTAATCCGACAGGTCCGCCTGGTCCAGCGACCCGTCGGACGAGATCAGGCCGATCACCATCAGGAACCCGGTCGAGGCCTTGTCCACCCGCACGCCCTGGCGCTGCACCGTTTCGGGCAGCAGGCTCAGCGCGCGCGACACCTTGTTCTGAACCTGCACCTGGGCCAGGTCGCTGTCGGTTCCGGATTCGAAGGTCAGCGTGACCGAAGCCGTCCCCGCCGATGTCGAACTGGACGACATGTAGCGCATCCCGTCGAGCCCGGTCATCTGCTGTTCGATGATCTGGGTGACGGTATTGGCCACCGTTTCCGCCGAGGCCCCGGGATAGGTGGCCGAAATGCGCACGGTGGGGGGCGCGATCTGTGGATATTGGGCGACCGGCAGCGAATAGATCGAAAGCAGGCCCATCCCCATGATGAGGATGGAGATGACCCAAGCGAAGACGGGGCGGTCGATGAAGAACCGTGCCATGATGCGTTCCTGTCCGGCCTGATTAGTGCGTCATTACTGCGACGGAGCGGCGGCGTCGGCCTGCCGTTCCTGCGGGGCCACGGTCGCGCCCGGCGCGATCTTCTGCAGGCCCGCGACGATGATCTTGTCCCCCGGCGCCAAACCTTCGGTCACCACCCAGAACGGGCCCTGGTCGCCGACCACGGTCAGCGTGCGCGCCTCGACCACGTTGTCGGCATTGGCGACAAAGGCCGTGGGAACGCCGCGCCGGTTGCGGCTGACACCTTCCTGCGGGGCCAGGATCGCATCCGGGATCGTCGCTTCCGGCACTTCGACCTGGACATACATGCCGGGCAGCAACAGCTTGTCGGGGTTGGGGAATTCCAGCCGCACGACCACGACGCCGGTCAGCTCGTTGACATGCGGTTCGGCCGCCGACAGCTTGCCGGTCTTGTCGTAATAGGTGCCATCGGCCAGCAGCAGCTTGACCTCGGCATCGGGCGAGGCCTGCACCAGGTTGCCGGACCGGCGCCAGCGCAGCACGCTGGCCGCCGACTGGGTCACGTCCACATAGACCGGATCGATGTCGCGGATGACGGTCAGCGGCGTCGACTGCCCGGCAGTCACCAAAGCGCCCTGCGTCACCTGGCTAAGCCCGACAAGGCCGCTGATCGGCGCCCTGACCGTGGTCCGGTCCAGGTCGATCTCGGCGGACCGCAGGTTGGCTTCCACCGCCTTCACGGCGGCGGCGGCGGCATCGCGCGTCGTCACGGCGTCGTCGTAATTCTGCTGGCTGGCGACCTTGCGTTCCAGCAGGTCGTTCACCCGTTTCAGTTCCCGTTCGGTCGCGTCAAGCTGGGCTTTCGACTGCGCCAGGCTCGCCTCGGCCGCGGACTTGGCGGCGGCGTAGACCGCATCGTCGATGTGGAACATCGGGTCGCCCTTGCTGATCGCCTGGCCTTCCTCGAAAAGCTTGTCGGTCACGATCCCGTTCACCTGCGGCCGCACTTCGGCCACCAGCGACGCGGTGACCCGGCCCGGCAGGTCGGCTGTCAGGACGACATCCTGCGGCTGCAGGGTGACCACGGTGACCGGGGTGGGCGGGCGCTGGCCGGCGTCCTGGGCGAACCCCGGCGCCGAAAGGGCCATGAGGGACAACGCGGCTGACAGAAAAGTTGCAATCCGCTGGGGCGACTTTCGCATGATTGCTCTCCTGAGATTAGTCGTGGGGAGGGCAACGCAGCCCCCGTCGTGTTATGTGTACTCCCCGGACTTGTAAATGCGAGACATGCCCAAAGGCCGCAATGGCAAAAAAACTTTTCAAAAGGCAGGCTGATGCCTGCGCAGGGCGTTTTGCAACCCACCGGGTAGGTAGAGCTTGTTTTTTGGTCACTGAACTCCCGGAACGGCGTTCCCGCGACGCGATCCGGGATTGGCGCCGCGACGGTTTTGCACGTACGGCGGTACATTGCGGAATTTCTGGATGAAAGCGCCGCGGCCGCGTATAATCGGCACATGAACGCCACCGATATCGATCTTCTGGATGCCATTCCCCGGCTTCCCGCCTGGATTTCCGCGCAAGGGGTGCAAACCCCTGAAGATGCGGCTTTCCTTTCGGGCGCGGCGCTGTCGGCCCTGCACCTGACACTGGGCCGTCCCGAAATCCCGCAGGCCCTGCTGCGCGCCCGCCTGGCGCTGCGCGCCGCCGAAGTGTCAATCGCCCTGATCGGCCGCCCCGAAGCCGCGCCAGCCCTCAGGGACGAGGTTCACCTGTCCCGCCCCGGCGATCAGCTTGGGCCCGGGGGCACCGTGTTCCGCCAATGGCACCAGGCCACCGCCCAGCCCATCGGGCGCGGCCTGGTCCAGTTGCTGCCCGAACCGTTGCAGGGCGAATTGCCGACCAAAGGCCAAGCGGACCGGTGCTCGCCGGTGACCCTGGCGGCCGAAACGCTGGACCGCGCAATCGGGCTTTGCCCGCGCGAGGAAGTGGCGGCCCTGATCCTTGCCGACGCGGCGCTGGCGCGCAGCCTGGGCTGGGACCATGTGCTGCCGCTGCTGTCGACGACGATGACGTCGCGCGTTCTCAGGCGCGGCGGCGCGGAGTTGCGCGACAGCTGTCATCGGCTTGTAATCACAGCCGCCGGCGACATCATCGACCTGGCCCGCGACCTGTCGCGCCGGGCGGCGCGTCTGGCCGCCATCACGCCCAAGCTGCGGTCGAAAGGGGCGGGGGCGGCGGTGGACCTGTTCCTGACGCGGGACGCGCTGTCGCCGTCCGTCGCGCTGACCGGGATCATGAGCGACCGCGCGGCGCGGCGGATCTGTGACCGGCTGGTCGACCTGGGCGCGGTGCGGGAAATGACCGGGCGTCCGTCGTTCCGGCTTTACGGGCTGTGACCATGGCGACACCGGACCCGATCGACCGGGAGCTTGACGACCTGGCCCCCGACCAGCGCTGGCGCGAATGGATGCGCCGGATCGAGGCGGTGCTGTTTTCCAGCGCCACGCCGGTGGAACGGGCCGAACTGACGCGGGTCGTGGGGCAGGGGGTTTCCGTCGACCTGCTGATCGACGACCTGAACGCGGATCTTTCGACGCGCCCCTATGAACTGGCCCGGGTGGGGGGCGGCTGGATCATGCGGACGCGGCCCGCCTATGGCCCGATCATCCGCGCCGCGGCCCGGGCCGGGGAACAGACGGTCGATCTGTCCGATTTCGACACCGCGGTACTGGCCGCCATCGCCTTTCACCAACCGATCACGCGGGAAGGCCTGCGCGACATCTTCGGCAAGGACATCTCGCGCGATCTGATCGGGCGGCTGCACGACCAGGCTCTGATCGCCTCGGGCCCCCGCGCGCCGCGGCGCGGGGCACCTTATACCTTCGTGACGACCGATCGGTTCCTGTCGGTCTTCGGCATGGAAAGCCTGCGCGACCTGCCCGACCGGGAACAGCTGGAGGACGCGGGGCTGGTCGGCCCCGCATCCGGCTAACCGATCAGACCGACTTGATCGAACCGCCGTCGCAGCGCACCAGGCTGCCGGTGACATAGCTGGCCGGCACCGAGGCGAGAAAGGCCGCGACGGCGGCGAATTCCTCGACCGTACCGTAACGTCCGGCGGGGATGGTCGCGCGCGAGGCCGCGCGGACGTCATCCATCGACTGGCCAGAGCGATTGGACGCCGCCGTGTCCAGTTCGTCCACCCGTTCGGTGTGGATGCGCCCGGGCAGCAGCATGTTCACCGTCACCCCGTCGGCGGCCACGTCGTTGGACATGGATTTCGACCAGCCGACCAGTGCGGAGCGCAGCGTGTTCGACAGGCCAAGGTTCGGGATCGGCTGGATCACGCCGGACGACGCCACCGTGATCACACGGCCCCAACCCTGTGCGCGCATCGGCCCGACCAGCTTCTGGGTCAGCTTGATGACGGTCAGAACCATCGGGTCGAACTGCGCCGCCAGCACATCCATATCCGCGTCGACCATTCGGCCCGGGGGCGGCCCGCCGGTGTTGTTCACCAGGATGTCGACGCCGCCCAGTATGTCCTGCGACGCCGAGACCAGCGCGTCGGCCGCATCCCCGGCGGTCAGGTCCACGGTGACGTAATCCGCCTTGCCCGGGCCCTTGGCCGTGATCTCCTCGGCCGCGGCCTTCAGCTTGTCGGTGCTGCGCCCCGAGATCAGCACATGCGCGCCCTCGCCAGCCAGCGCGGTCGCGATGCCCAGGCCCAGCCCGCGCGACGCGGCCGTCACCAGCGCGCGTTTGCCGCTCAGTCCGAAATCCATGTCTTTGTTCCTTCGTTCTATATTCCTGGCCGGACATCCGTCCGGCCCTGCGTCTCGTGCGCCGGTCTGCCTAGAGCGATGCCAGGAACGCCGCGACCCCGGCTTCGGCGACGTCACGATCCTGCGCCGGCGTGCCCGAACTGATGCCGATGCCACCGACGACGTCGCCGTCCACCACCACGGGCAGGCCGCCACCCACCACCATCAGCCGCCCGCCGATGGCCGAGGCGATGCCATAGGCCGGGGCGCCCGGCTGGCTGGATTCGCCGTATTCGTGGGTCGCCTTCTTGGCGCCCGAGGCCGTGTAGCTCTTGTCGATGGCGATGGTGATGGATGTCACCTTGCCGCCATCCATACGTTCGAAGGCCACCAGGTTGCCGCCTTCGTCGGTGATGGCGATGCACATCGGCACGCCGATCCTGGTGGCCTGCGCACGGGCGCCGGCGATGAGGATCGCCGCATCGGCGGAATCCAGTCTCTTGACGGTGATCACTTGTGTCGGTCCTTTCCCAGTCCGGCGGCGCCGGGGCAGCCGCAACCCGGGGCAGGTTCCGCCAGTCCGGGCGGGAATGTCCAGCCCGGATAGCTGCTTTCGTCAACCTGTAAGTTACATAACTCTCATTATTGGAATGCGCCGATCACGGCGGTGCGCGCTACCCTCAAGTGCGACTCCCATTAGAAAACAGATGGTTATCTAATGGAGAGAGTCTGCCATGGGAGCGGTTTACGCGCAACTGAGCGTCAAGGAACGTGTCCAGATCGAACGCTGGAAGCTGGCAAAGGTCCCTGTTCGGGAGATGGCCCGCGTGCTGCAGCGCTCGAAAGCCACCATCTATCGCGAGATCAAGCGTAACTGGTTCAGCGATGAGTGCCTGCCGGGTTATGACGGCTACTACGGCGCCGCCGCGCATCAGAAAGCCGCCAATCGCCGTGCTCGGCAGCGCAAATTGATCCGGCATCCGCAGCTTCGAAATCAGGTCGTTGAGCGCATCAAGAATGGCTGGACCCCCGAGCAGATCGGCAACCGGTTGATCCACGAAGGCGCGACGCTCCGGGTCTGCCAGGAGACGATCTACCGGTATATCTACTCGCAGGAAGGCATGGCGCAGGAGCTCTGGTGGTACCTGCCCGAGCACCGCAGGGCTCGCCGTCCGCGCCGAGCCCGAAAGCGCCGCGCGCCAAAATTCGACCGTGATGTCAGTATCCTGTTCCGCCCGGACGACGTCGCACACCGCAGGGAATTCGGTCACTGGGAAGGCGATTTGATGCTGTTCAAACAATCGCTTGGCCAGACCAACGTGACCTCTCTGGTCGAACGCGTCAGCCGCTTCACCGTGCTGCTGAAGAACGCGAACAGGCGCACGAAACCGGTCATTACCAAGATCGTGAAGGCGGTGCGGGATCTGCCCGTGACGGGCCGGAGGTCCATCACCTTCGACCGCGGCACGGAGTTCGTGTCATGGCCGCACCTGCAGGCTCAGCTCGGAACCCAAACGTGGTTCTGCGACCCCTCCTCGCCCTGGCAGAAAGGCACTGTCGAGAACACAAACCGGCGGCTCCGCCGCTGGCTTCCAAGGCAGCGTGACGTCGCTGCCATGACAGAGCTCGAGCTGAAGCAACTCTGCGACCAGCTCAACAACACGCCCCGCAAATGCCTCGGATGGAGAACCCCGGCCGAGGTCTTCCGCGAAAAGATGATGGAGGAAATCGGTCGACGCCCCTACCGTCGCAGGTAATGGGAGTCGCGCTTCACGTAGCGCACACACAGGTAGGTGTTGAACCAGTCGATCGTGCGGCTCCAGGCCAGTTCGGCCATGTCCGGATCGTAACGCGGCGTGGAATCGTTGTGGAACCCGTGGTTGGCGTTCTCGTAGATATAGGCCTCGTAAACCTTGCCATTGGCATCCAGCGCTTCCTTGTAGGCCGGCCAGCCCGCATTCACCCTGTCGTCCAGGGCGCCGTAATGCAGCAGCACTGGCGCCTGGATCTTCGGCACATCCTGGGCGGCGGGCTGGCGGCCGTAGAACGGTACCGCCGCGCCCAGTTCGGGATAGGCCACGGCGGCCGCGTTCGCGACACCGCCGCCATAGCAGAAACCGGTAATGCCGACCTTGCCGGTCACATCGTCATGCGCCATCAGGAATTCGACGGCCGCGAAGAAGTCGTTCATCAGCTTCTCGCCGTCCACCTGCTGCTGCAGCGCGCGGCCTTCTTCGTCGTTGCCCGGATAGCCGCCCATCGGCGTCAGCCCGTCGGGGGCCAGCGCGATGAAGCCGGCCTTGGCCACGCGGCGCGCCACGTCCTGGATATACGGGTTCAGGCCCCGGTTCTCGTGCACCACCACCACGCCGGGCGCGGTGTCGACGCCCGCGGGGCGGACCAGATAGGCCCGGATGTCGCCATGGCCGTTGGGCGAGGGATAAGTGATCCATTCGGCCTTGATCGCGGGATCGTTGAAGCTGACCTGTTCGGCCTGCGCGTAGTCGGGGCTCATCAACCCCAGGATCGCGGCCGCCGTCAGACCGCCGACGGCGAACTTGCCGGCCCGGTCCAGGAATTCGCGCTTGGTGATGATGCCGTGGGCGTAGAAGTCGTAAAGTTCCAGAAGTTCGGGGCTGAAATCCCGGGCGGTCATGCGCGGTTGCTGGTTCATCTTTCGTCCTCCTCCTCAGATTGGGCTCAGATCGGGCTCAGATCGGGCCGTCTGTCACTCCGCAGGGGCCGGCGCCGCCTTGGGCGCCGGTTCGGCTGCGGCTTCGGCTTCGGCGTGGCCCTTGCCGAGGCCTTCGATCAGGTAATAGATCACCGGGGTCACCAGCAGCGTCAGCACGAAGGCAAAGCTGAGCCCGCCTGTGATCACAAGCCCGATGGCGGTCCGGCTTTCGGCGCCCGCGCCTTCGGCCAGCGCCAGCGGCACGGCGCCCAGCACCGTCGCGATCGACGTCATGGTGACGGGCCGCAGCCGGGTCACCGCGCCTTCCAGCGCGGCTTCGCGCAGGGGCATGCCGGCTTCGCGCAGCTGGTTGGAAAATTCCACCATCAGGATGCCGTTCTTGGCCATCAGCCCGACCAGCAGGACGAATCCCACCTGGCTGAAGATATTCATGCTTTGCCCCGCCAGCCACAGCGCCAGAACCCCGCCGCCCAGACCCAAGGGCACCGTCAACAGGATCACGAGCGGCGTGCGAAAGCTTTCGAACTGCGCGGCCAGAACCAGGAAGACGATGGCCAGCGCCATGCCGAAGACCATGTTCATGCCGCCCGATGAGCGGATGAAATCGTCCGCCTGCCCCTTCCAGGCCAGCGAGGTGCCGGCCGGCAGGTCCGACACCGCCCGTTCGACCCGCTTCATCACCTGCCCCAGGTCCGCGCCCGCGGCCATGTCGGCCTCGATCTGGACGGAATGGATGCGGTTGTAGCGTTCGATCTCGGGCACTGTGGCGGTGGTTTCGATGGTGGCGATGGATGACAGCGGCACCAGGTCGCCACGGTCGTTGCGCAGCAGGATCGACAGCAGGTCCTGGGGGCTGTCGCGATCTTCGGGCGCGGCCTGCAGGACCACCGGGTACTGGCGTCCGTTGCTGGTGTATTCGCCCACCGTGCGCGAGGCGACCAGCATCTGCAGGGTCGACGACACGGTCTGCGCGTCCAGCCCCAGGTCCTGCGCGCGCAGCCGGTCGACGGTCAGCGTCGCGCCCGGCTGGTTCGCGGCATAGCCGACCTCGACCCCGCTGAGATCGGGATCCTCTTCCAGCACCAGCGCCAGGTCATCCGCCCAGGCCGCCGCCCGTTCGATATCCGGCCCGCCCAGCATGAACTGTATCCCGCCGCGCCCGCTGCCGATGCCCAGCCCCCCCGAAGGGCGCATCCAGGTCCCGACCTCGGTGATCTCGGCCAGGGGCGCGCGCAGCGAGGCCATGACCTCTTGCACGGATTGATCGCGATCTTCCCAGGGCACCAGGTTGACGAACATCATGGCGCGGCGCAATTCGCCCCACATGCCGACGATGGTGGTCACGTTCGACACCAGACCGGCCTCGCGCAGGGTTTCCAGCTTGGCTTCGACCTTGCGGGCGGCGGCGTCGGTGGTGGCCAGGTTCGACCCCTGCGGCGCCCACATGTAGATGCGGAACTGGCCGCGATCTTCCTGCGGCGTGACCTCCTGCGGCAGGGTCTGGTACAGCGCGACGCTGGCGGCCACGGCGAACGCGGTCACCGCCAGCAGGACCTCGGGGCCCTTCAGGCAGCGGCGCAGCGCGGCGCGATAGCCGCGTTCCAGCCAGCCGATCACGTGGTTCACGCCCCGGGTCAGCAGGTTGGGCTTGTCCTCGCGCGGGAGCAGCATCGCGGCCAGCGCCGGCGACAGGGTCAGCGCGACGAAGCCCGACACCGACACGGCGACCGCCAGCACGATGCCGAATTCGGCGAACAGCTGGCCGATCTGGCCTTCCATGAAGCTGACCGGCAGGAACACGGCGATCAGCACGGCGGTGGTGGCGATGACGGCAAAGTTCACCTGGTTGGCACCCTTGCGCGCGGCCTCCATCCGGCTTTCGCCCATGGCGCGGTGGCGCTGGATGTTCTCCAGCACGACGATCGCGTCATCCACCACAAGGCCGATGGCCAGGATCATCGCGAACAGCGTCAGGATGTTGATGGAAAAGCCCAGGATCAGCATGACCAGCGTCGCGCCCAGGATCGACACCGGGATCGTCACCACCGGCACCAGCGACAGCCGGGCCGAGCCCAGGAACAGGAAGATCACCGCCGTCACCAACCCCACGGCCTCGGCGAAGACATGGGTGACCTCGTTCAGCGTGGTGCGGATGAACAGCGCCTCGTCGGTGGTGATGGCCAGCGTCATGCCGTCGGGCAACGTGGGACGGATCAGGTCGACCTCGTCCCGGATCGCGTTCGAGATGGCGACCGTGTTGGCCTGGGCCTGTGGCTGGATCCCAAGGCCCAGCCCGGTCATCCCGTCGGACCGATAAAGGCTTTCGACGCTCGACGGTCCGGCCTGGATCTGGGCGACGTCGCCCAGCCGCAGCGGGCGCACCCCGTCGTCGCGGATGATCAGGCCGGCGAATTCTTCCGCCGTGGAAAACCGCGTACGCGCCAGCAACTGCAGCTGGCGCACGCCGGTTTCGATCTCGCCCGCGGGCAGTTCGATGTTGTTGGACGTCAGCGCGGACGAGATATCCGACGTGGTCACCCCGTGCGCCGCCATCAGGTCGGCATCCAGCCAGATCCGCATCGCCGGAGACCGGTCGCCCCAAAGCGCCGCGTTGGCCACGCCGGGCAGGCGCGACAGGCGGTCGACGATGTAGCGGTCGGCGTAATCCGACAGCTCCAACGGGGTCATGGTGTCCGACGACAGGCTCAGGCGGACCACCGGGTCGCTCTGGCTGTCGTTCTTGCGCACCACCGGCGCATCGGCGCCGTCGGGCAGGTTGCGCGCCGCCCGGTCGATCGCCGTGCGCACGTCGTTGGCGGCCCCGTCGATGTCGCGCGAGGGGTCGAAGATCAGCACCGTGCGCACGCGGCCGCGTTCGCTTTGGGTCGACATGCTTTGCAGGCCGGAAATGCCCGCCAGCGCGCCTTCGATGATGCTGGCCACCTGGCTGTCGATCACGTCGGGTGCGGCGCCGGTATAGTTCACGCTGACGGTGATCCGGGCGGTGTCGGTCTGGGGCAATTCGCGGATCGGCAGGCGGGTCAGGGCCACGGCGCCGATCAGCACGATCAGCAGGTTCAGCACGGTGGCCAGCACCGGCCGCCGGATGGACATGTCCGGCAGGCTCATGGCTGGGCCTCGTCCACCGGGCCGGCGTCTGCGACGGTCACCGCGGTGCCATCGCCCAGCCGGTGCAGGTTGGTCACCACGACCGGCGCGCCTGCGGGCAGGTCTCCGGCGATCTCGACCATACCGTCCTGCTGGCTGCCGATCGTCACCTCGATCCGGTGGGCGATCCCGTCCGACACCACGTGCACGAAGGATTGCGCGCCCGCCACCGTCAGCGCCCGTTCCGGCACCGCCTGCGCCTGACGCTGGCCCAGCACCAGCGACACCCGCATGAACATTCCCGCCGTCAGCCGGCGGTCGTCGTTGGGCACCTTGGCGCGCAGGGCGATCGATCGCGTGCCCTGGTCGACCCGCGTGTCCATCGCCCGGATCGTGCCGGTAAAGGTCTCGCCCGGATAGGCGGGCGACACCAGCTGCACCTGCTGGCCCTTCGCCAGCCGCGCCATGAACCGTTCCGGCACGCTGAAGGCGACCTCGACCGCCGACAGGTCGTCCAGCGTGGTGATCTCGGTCGAACTGTCCACCAGCTGGCCCAGGGAAATGTCGCTCAGGCCGACAACCCCGCCGAACGGTGCCTCAAGTTCCCGGTCCTCGAGCGCATTGATCGCCATGTCGCGTTCGGCCTGTGACCGCAGCAGAGCGGCGCGGGCCGATTGCAGCGTCGCCTCGGCGGCGCTGCCCAGTTTCTCCAGCCGCGATTGCCGATCATAGGCGGCCTGCGCCTCGGCCACCGTCGCCTCGGCCGAGGCCAGGGCGGCGCGCGCGGCGGCATCGTCCAGGCGCAGCAGCACGTCGCCCGGTTCCACCCGGTCGCCGGCCGCAAAGGCGACCTTGACCACCCGGCCGGACGCCGAGGGGCGCAGGGTGACCGATTGCAGCGCCAGGGTGGTGCCGATGGCCTCGACCGTCTCGGAAAAGGTCAGGGTTTCCGAAGGCTGGGTTTCCACCACCACGGCCCCGTCGCCACCGCGCTGGCCGCCGGAAGACGGTGCCGTCGCCGCCAGCATCCTGCCCGTGAACTGGAAACCGCCGGCAGCGGCGGCTGCCAGCAGGACAAGTCCCAGCAGGATACGAATGGACTTCATGTCAGGGTCTCCGGGGCGGCTCGGCCTGGTGGCATCGTGAGGGACGGACGGGGATGGCCCTTCCGTTCAGGATGAACATCACGCTGCGTCGCGGCAATCAACGTTTTTGTGTGGCGTCGGATTCGTGGCGTGAGAGTAGCGCTCTGACGGGCGTCGGAGAACGATAATTCATCATGTTACGTCACGGATCGGGTCACGCACGCGCGACGCGGGGCCGTCCGGTCATGCGAAACCGCCCCGATCCCGGAACGGGTCGGGGGTGGCATGAGCGCCTGCAGTGTCAGGGAGGGAATCGATAAATCACGGACCCGCGCGCCCATCCGGGGGCGTTGCGGTCCGCTGCGCCATCGGCGCGCGGCGCGCCGATGTCAGGCCCGATGTCAGGCTGGCCCGATGTCAGGCCGTCAAGGCAACCGGCCGGGCAACCGCCGGCCAGTGCGTCACGGGATCAACGCGAGGGGGTCAGGACCCGCGACACCTGCAGTCGGACCCAGGCCACCATCTCGGACAAAAGCGCCTCGATGTCAGGACCCTGCGCGACCGCCATGGGAATGGCGATGGCACGGGCGCGCGGCGCGGCGGTCTTCGACGGCAGGTTTCTGGGCATGTCTTGACGGGGTGTCATCGCAATCGTCCTTTCCGAAGCGGGCAGAGGCCGGATGCGATCCACCGGGGACCACCCTCACGTCACCCTGGCCCGATGTCTCAACGGGTCTGGCGCGTTGATTGACGTTAACGCTTACGAGGGGATCTCCCTGTTGATCAAGCTAGGCGCCCGGCGCCGCGATTGCCAGTGCCCGACCCTTATTTCACGTCGACGTGATGCCGCACCCTCCGCATTTCCCCAGCGAATTCAGGGCGGCGCTGCCTTCGAACCCGGCACGCCGGGCATGGCTTGGGCGGACAGGCCATTCCGGCCCCCGGCCTGACACCGAAGCTCTGGAACTCCGCCGCGCCGGCCCCTAGGCTCCGCCACAAGACCCCCCCCGGAGGCAAGACCCGCTTGACCACCCTGACCCTTCTGCCCGACGGGCTGTCCGAACTGGCCGTCATCGGCCTCATGGCGTCCAGCTTTGCCGGGTCCTTCATCACCGCCTCGCTTGGTCTGGGCGGCGGCATCTTCCTGCTGGCGGTCATGGCCTCGCTGCTGCCCCCGGCGGCGCTGATCCCGGTGCACGGGGTGGTCCAGCTGGGGTCCAACGCCGGACGCGCCGCGCTGCTGATCCGCCAGGTCTACCGCCCGGCCCTGGCCGGCTTTGTCGCCGGTGCCCTGGTCGGCGCGGCGGTCGGAGGTGTCGTCGTGGTCGATCTGCCGCCACGGTACATGCAGATCGGCATCGGGCTGTTCGTGATCTGGTCGATCCTGGCGAAGCCGCCGAAATGGCTGGCCCGGTCGGGATGGCTGGCCGGCGGGCTGTCGTCGTTCCTGACCATGTTCTTCGGCGCCACCGGGCCGTTCGTCGCCACCTATGTCAAAAGCCTGAAGCTGCCCCGCCATGACCACGTGGCCACCCACGCGGTCTTCATGACCATCCAGCACGGGCTGAAGGTCATCGTCTTCGGCCTGCTGGGATTTGCCTTCAGTCACTGGGCGCTGCTGATCGCCGCCCTGATCGCGGCGGGTTTTGCCGGCACCTATGCCGGGCGCATGGTGCTGGACCGCATGTCCGACCACGGCTTTCGCCGGGCGCTGGACATCGTGCTGGTGCTGATCTCGATCCGCCTGATCTGGTCCGGCCTCGCCGGCTGACCCCTTCCCGAAAAAATCGCGCGACAAATTCGACGGGTCGACTCTTGAATGTATCTCGATATATCTTAACTCTCGATATATCTGGAATCACCAAGGACAGACCTTACTTGAAACATGGACACACACGGACCCACGGCCATTCCGACGAACGCGGAGGCGGTCACCGCAGGGGCGGCAAGCGCCACTCCAAGCGGTTGTTCGAATACGGGGAACTGCGGCTGCTGATCCTGGCGATGATCGCCGAGCAGCCGCGCCACGGATACGAGATCATCAAGGAAATCGAGACCCGGTTCGACGGGCTCTACACGCCCAGCCCGGGCGTGATCTATCCGACGCTCTCGTGGCTGGAGGACATGGGTTACATCGACATTTCCCCCAATTCCTCGGGCCGCAAGCAATCGACCATCACCGCCGAGGGCAAGGCCTTCCTTGAGGCCAACAGCGACGCGGCGGCCGACCTGCAGACGCGGCGGATCCGTGGCGATCACCGCAAGGACGTGCCGGGCCCGATCCTGTCGGCGATGGACGAGGTGAAGGGCGCGCTGCGCCAGCGGCTGGCGGGCAATACGGGCGATGCCGCGCTGGTGGCGGAACTGGCCGAGATGCTCAGCCGGACCGCGCGCAAGATTGCCGGCACGCAGCCGCGCGAGACGGCCGAGACGACCGAGACGAAAGGACAGGACATGGAACAGATCATCACCCGCCACCGGCACGAGCTGAAGCGCCGGACCCTGAGGGTGTGCGACACCGATTACCTGACGCCGCACATGATCCGCATGACGCTGGAAGGGCCCGACCTCGAAGGTTTTAGCAGCCTGGGTTTCGACGACCACATCAAGCTGTTCTTCGGGGACGAGATGCGCGATTACACCCCGCGCCGCTTCGATGCCGAAACCGGGACGCTGGTGCTGGATTTCGCCGTGCATGACGCGGGGCCGGCCACCGCCTGGGCGGTGGGGGCCAAGCCGGGCGACAGCCTGAACATCGGCGGGCCGCGCGGATCGGCGGTGATCGCGCCCATCTTCGACTGGTACCTGCTGATCGGCGACGAAACCGCCCTGCCCGCCATCGGCCGCCGGGTCGAGGAACTGGCCAAGGGCGACAAGGTCATCACCCTGGTCGCTGTGCCGGGGCCGGAGGACGAACAGCGCTTCTATACCGAGGCCTATCACGACGCGCACTGGATCCACCGGCCGGTGTCGCAGGCCGCCGAAACCGCGCCGCTGCTGGACGCCGTGAAGGCGCTGGACCTGCCCGAAGGCCGGGGGTTCGTCTGGATCGCGGCCGAGGCGCAGGTGGCGCGCGCGCTGAAGACCCACATGCTGACCGACCGGGGCCACCCGGGGCCGCAGCTGAAGGCCGCCGGCTACTGGGTCGCCGGGACCGCCGGCGAAAGCGACAAGTCGCTGGACTGACCCATATTCGATCGAACCATCCGGCCGCGGGGCAAGCCCTCGGGGCCGGACAGCCGGTCTAGCGGGCAGGCACCAGGCCCTTCTTCGTGATCTCCTTTGCCGCCGTCTGCGCGATGCCCTTCGCCCATTGCGGCCGCATCAGGTAGTCGCGCATCTTCTTTTCCAGCATCGGAGGCGTCAGGGGCCCCTTTTCCTTGTCCCAGACCTCCTCCAGCATCCGGTCCAGCACCTTCTTCGCCTCGGCGTTGATGACCCCGTCGATCAGGCCCTTGGCGCGCGCGTCGATATCGGCGACGGCAACGCCCTTGCCCGCCCCCTTGGCCTGCTTCGTCAGCTCGACCAGGACAAGGGTGGTGATCTTCTTCTTGTCCTTCGCGTCCAGCCGGTCGGCCGCCTTGCCGGCAAAACCGCTGATCACCTTGCCGAACGGGGCAAAGGCCGCGCCCTTGACGAAGTTCACCGCGACGTTTTCGGCAAAGGTGTCGACGGTGATCTTCCTGTCGCCCTTCACCCGCTTGGCCGCATCGTTGACCGCCCCCGTCATCGCGCCCTTGGCGCCTTCGGTCATCATGTACAGCGCCGCCTTCTTCACCGTCGTCTTCGACAGCAGCTTGAACCCCTGTTCCGCCGCCAGCTTGGAAAAGACCTTGTCGGCGGCGGCGTTCACGACGTTCTTGCCACCGCCCCCGCCCTTGCCGATCAGGCCCAGGATGGCGCCGACGCCCGCATCGACCACGGTGTCGCGCACCGCGCCGCCCGCGGTCCAGCCCTCGGTTCCGGCGGACCATTTGCCCACCTCGCCCGCCGCCGTCTGGGTGGCCGACACCGCCGCCCCGCCGATCATCGCCGAGGCGACGACGCCGGTGCCAAGGGTGGCCCCCACGGCCGGGGCCGCGAAGACGCCGACAAAGGTGAAGGACGCCGTCCTGGTGAACGTCAGCCCGGTGACCCAGTTGTCGCCGCCCTCGATCATCTCGCGGCGGTAGGCGTGCATCTGCCGGACCGCGTCGTTCACCGTGTGCTCGGCGCCCGGATAGATCTTGTGGAACCGGGTCAGATCGCCGCCCGACAGCGCCTGGTCGCATTGCTGATAGGCCTGGCGCGCCTTCGACAGGATTCCGCGCGCGGGCAGGTTGACCCGGCGCGTGGTCTCGATGCAGAAGCTGACGAACCACTGGTCCTTGTTCAGCGCATCGAAATACTCCCACGCGTCTTCGGCCGTGCGGACGTTCAGCATCATCTTGCGCAGAGGGCCGCGCCGCAGATCGGCGATCAGCGCCTTCTTGCGGGTCTCGTATTGCGCCATGGTCAGGCCGACCAGCTTGCCGTTGATCTCGATAAAGACCTCGGGCTGTTCCTTTTCCACCTTGCCGGTCGACTGGACGCGGGCCACGACGGGCGCGGTCTGGGTGTCGACCTCGCCCGATTGCTTCAGGCCGGCCTTCTTCTGCAACAACTTCAGCGCCGCCTTGGTCCGCTTGCCGATGATCCCGTCGATCTTCAGCGGCGGGTTCGGCTTGACCACATCGTTCAGCATGGTTTGCAATTTTTGGGCTTTTTCCACGGGCATACGGGCCATGGGGGTCTCCTGATGACTGGATCGAAATGACTGTCATCCGGACGTGCCCCGACGCCGTGACCAGGCGCGCGCGCGGCGCGTGAAAAGACCGTGAAACACGCGCCGCCCACCGTGAAATCGCCATTCGGGTCAAACGGCGCGGCCCGTGAAAATGCCGACAGCCCGCGTTTTCACGCCCCTGTCACGGCACGGCCCCGGCGCATTTCACGCCCTGCCCCTACCCCTGCGTCATCGACATTCGATTAGACGGAGACCTTTGACCATGACGTCCACATTCCTTTCCACCGCACCCGGCCCCTTCCTGTCCGACGGCGGGCTCGAAACCACGATGGTGTTCGAGATGGGCTTCGACCTGCCGCTGTTTGCCGCCTATCCGCTGCTGGATACGGCCCGGGGACGCGCCGCGCTGCGCACCTATTACGCCCGCTACCTGCAGATCGCCCGCACCCATGGCACCGGCTTCATCCTGGAAAGCCCGACCTGGCGCTGTTCCACCGGCTGGGGCGCCCGGTTGGGTCATGACGCGGACGAGATCGACCGCCTGAACCGCGAGTCCATCGACTTTCTGCGCCTGCTGCGGGACCATCTTGGGCGCGACATGGCCGTCGTGATCTCGGGCAATATCGGGCCCAAGGGCGATGGCTATTGCCCGGACGAGATGCTGACCGCCCAGGACGCGATGAACTACCACATGCACCAGGTGCACAGCTTTGCCGATGCCGGAGCCGAGGTGGTGACGGCGATCACCATGACCCACAGCGGCGAGGCCGCCGGCGTTGTCCTGGCGGCGCGGGCGATGCGCCTGCCCTGCGTGATCGGGTTTACCACGGAAACCGACGGGCTGCTGCCCTCGGGCGAGACCCTGACCGAGGCGATCAACGCGGTCGACAATGCCACCCACGGCGGGCCGGATTACTACATGGTGAACTGCGCTCACCCCGATCATTTCGCCCATGCCATGCCCACCGGCGCGCTGGCGGGACGGATCGGCGGGATCCGGGCCAATGCCTCGCGGCTCAGCCATGCCGAGCTGGACAATTCCGAGACGCTGGATGCCGGGGATCCACAGGAACTGGCCCAGGACTACAAGGCCCTGGCCCGCGCCCTGCCCAACCTCAGGGTCTATGGCGGCTGCTGCGGCACCGATCACCGCCACGTGGATTGCATTGCCGCCATGGTCGGCAAGACGCTGACCACGGCGTGATCCGCGCAGACCTCTGGCGTCGTCCCCGTCGCCAGGGGCCGGATCTGCCGGATCGGCCGGACGCGGGCATCGGGGGCATCGGGGGCATCCCCGGTCTCCGATACGGCCGGGGATGCCTCAGGCAATCCCGTCCAGGTCGATCCCCAGGTCACGGGCGCGCAGGCGGCACCTGGTCTCGTCCCGGACCATGCCGTCGCTGACCGCGATCCCCAGAGCGGCCCGGAACAGGTGCCCGCCCTGTTCCGGATCCCTTTGGCCCACCGCACAGGCCAGCCGCCGCAGCGCCACCTGTTCGAAGAACCGGTGCCCCATGGCCCGCGAATCCGCCAGGCATCGCCGCAGCACGGTTTCCGCCCGGTCCAGGTCGCCGGTCAGCAGATGCCCCTTGCCCAACGAGATCCGCGCCAGCGTCAGCAGCACCTCGGCAGTGACCGGCGCCTTGCGTTCGACCGCCTCGGTCAGCATCTGCATGCCGAAATCGATGTTGCCCGCCTCCAGCAACGCCTCGCCCATGTTGCCCATGATCCAGGCCTGGAAGTAATCCAGATCGGTCCGGCGCACGATGTCCAGCGCCCGGGCGAACAACGGCAGGGCCGCATCGATCCGCCCCTCGATCCGTTCGCAGATCGCCGCGTTGTGCCAGGCGAACTGCAGATCCACCGGCCGCCCCGTCGCCTCGGCCACGGCCAGCGCCTCGGCGATATCCACCTGCGCGGCGTCGGGATCGCCCAGGTACGCCCGGCAGACAGCCAGGTGCGCCCGCCCCCAGACCGCCCGGGTCCCAAGGTGCGGCCCCCGGTAGGCCCGGTGGGTGCCGGTATAGATGTCGGTGAAATCACCGCATTGGCGCACCGCCTGGGCAAACAACCCGCGCATCCGCAAAAGCTGGCACCGCGCGCCCTCGATCTCGGCATGAAGCAGCGGATCCTCCAGGCCCCGCGCCTCCTCCACCGCCGTGTCGCAGCAGTCGAGCCCGGCATCGAAACGCGAATCCGTGGCGTGGAAATAGGCCAGGTGCACGTGGCATTCGGCCAGCGCACGGCGATCGCCGGCCTCGCGGAACAGTGCTTCGGCTTTCCTCAGGCTGGCATAGGCGCGGTCGAACAGGCCAAGGATCATCAGTCCCGGCCGCATCCGCTGATACAATTCGGCCTGCCGCAGCGAGATCGCGCGCGACGGCTCAAGCCGCGCCAGCGCGTCGATGGCGCGTTCGTAATGCAGCACGGCGCGTTGATAGGCCGACATCCCCGTCGCCCGGTCCCCGGCGCGTTCCGACAACCCGGCGGCGCGGTCCCACAGGTTGCCGAAACGGGCGTGATCGGCCATTTCCTCAAGGTGGTCGTCCGTCCGCCCGCCATGTCCTTCGTCCAGCAGGTCCAGCATCTGCCGGTGCAACGCCTGCCGGCGGGACGGAAGCGTGGCGCGATAGGCCGCTTCCAGCATCAGCGCGTGGTTGAAGGCCAGGACATGTTCGGGAAAGCTGTGGACCCGGTGCAGAAGCTCGGCCTCGGCCAGCCCGTCCAGCGCCTCGGCCAGCGGGTCGGGCGCCAGGCCGGTCAGCCGCGCCAGCAGGCGTTCGGGAACCTGGGCGCCGATGACGGCGGCGGCCTCAAGCACCTGGCGCTGGTCCGCCGGAAGCCGTTCGATGCGCAGCCCCAGCACCCCCCGGATCGACGCCGGGATCTCGACGCCGCTCAGGTCCCTTGTACCCGGGGCCGACCCCGGCGCGGGCGCGGCATCGCCGTCGCGCAGCGCGCGGATCACCTCTTCGACATAAAGCGGCACGCCGCCGGTCGCCTGCACCAGTTGCCGACGCAGGGACGACAGGCCCGGACGTTCCGCGATCAGGTCGTCGACCAGATCGTTCAGCGCCCCGGGCTCCAGCCCCTCCAGCCGCAGTTGCCGCACATGGGCCAGGCGCAGCCAGTCGGTACGGAATTCGGGACGGAATTCGGGGCGCGACGTCATCAGGATCAGCAGGCCACGGCTTTTCAGCGTGGTCACAAGCTGTTCGATCACCGATGCCGCCGGGTCGGCGGCCCAGTGGATGTCCTCGATCACCAGGATCGCCTTGCGGTCGGGCGGGCGGTGTTCCAGCGCGGTGGCCAGCAGTTCCACCAGGCTGCGCCGCCGCCGGTCGCGCGACCCGGCGATCCAGTCGGCATCCTGAACCGGGGTGTCCAGCACCCAGCCCGCCGCCGCCAACAACACCCGCCCCGCCGGCGATGCCCCGATCCGCGCCTCGACCGCCGTCAGCACCTCGCGCGCGGGGGCGGTGTCGGACAGGCCCACCCAGCCGCGCAGGATCCCGCCCAGGGCCAGGTAGGTGCTGTCCTTGCCACGGGCCGCGAAATTCGCCCGGTAGACCAGCGCATCGCCCTGCCCATGCAGGAATTCGTGCACGATCCGCGACTTGCCCAGCCCCGCCTCTCCGGTCAGCAGGATCACCCGCGCGCCGGTCTCGCAGCGCACTAGCGCGGCATCCAGTTCCGCCAGCTCGGCCTGGCGCCCGACAAAGCGGCTAAGCCCGCGCGACCGCCGCGCCGCCCATCCGTGTCGACGCTCGGTCCGGTTGCTGACCGGCCGCCACAGCCGCAGGGCCGCGCCCAGCCCGGTGATTTCCAGGTCCGGCATCCTCTCCAGGTCGATGGACCCGTGGCATTCCGCCTGCGCCAGCCCGCTCAGCCGCACCTCGCCCGGTTGCGCGGCACGGGCGATATGGCGGGCAAGGAACCCCAGAGGCCCCTGCCCGATGCCGTCGCCGGTGATGCTGTCGCCCGCGTGCACGCCCCCGGCGGCGCCGGTGCGCACCATTTCCATGCCGACCTGAACGGCGGACACCGCCGGCGCCTCGTCCGACACGATCTCGCCGAAGGCATAGGCCAGTTCGTTGCCCATGGCGCCCAGCCTGCGCCCGCCGCCCCCGGCCGCGATGGCATCGAACGCGTCCAGCGTGCGGTGCCGGGCCAGTTCGGCCGCCTCCGGATTCTCGGCCGACAGGACGGCGCCGAATTCCGGCACGATCACGTGCAGCACCGCGCAATGGCGCAGGGTCGCGGCGGGGGGCGGTGCGACGGGCATCGCAGGTTCGGGCGCCGCGTCCTCCGGCTCTGGCGGGGCCTCGGCCAGGTCACCGGACCGGATGTCGCGCCACAGCGCCTGGGTCTCCTCGGCCGGCGTCACCGACAGATCGGCCCTCAGCCGCTGCACCATGGCCTGGTAGGCGTCCAGCGCCGCGTTCCGCCGCCCCTGCCGCACCGAGGCCACCATCAGGTCGCGCAGGGCGGATTCGTCGAACGGGTCCAGCGACAGGCGGCGATTGGCCAGCGCCTCTGCCTCGGCGAAACGGTGCGCCTCGATCGCCTCGGCGGTCAGGACATCCAGCCGGTCGATCAGCCTGCGCTGCAGGCGCAGCCGTTCGGACCCCAGCCGTGTTTCCAGTTCCGCATTGCGGGTTTCCAGCCCCTGCAGCGGCACGCCCGATATCGCGGCCAATGCAGGCCCGTCTGCCAGATCCAGCGCCGCAGCGTCGATGTCCACCGCATCGCCGATCAGCCGGACCCAGCGCGGTTCGATCTCGACCGGAGCAGGATCCGCAGCCGCCAACGCGGTTTTCAGACGATAGAGCGCCTGGCGCATGGATGTCCGCGCCTGGTCTTCCCCCCGGTCGGGCCAAAGCAGCGCCGCCAGCATGTCGCGCGACAGCATCCGGTCGGGTTCAAGCGCCAGCAGGGCCAGCAGCAGCGTGGTCTGGCGCGTGGGCATGTCGACGAGGGCCGCGCCGATACGCGCCTCGAAATGACCGAACAGCCGGATACTGAGCCGTGCCATGGGACGGATCCGCCAACCTTGTACCAAAACCGGCCAAATCGGGTAGACAGGACCGGTCACAAGTCAAGCGGAAACGCCGTCCGGCGCGGTCAGATCCAGAGATGGGCGAAGATAACGGCCAGCCCGGCCAGGCAGGCGGCGACGGTCGGCACCACCTTGCGCGATCCGATCAGCCCGAAGGAGATCAGGCCAAGCCCCACCGCGATCCGCACGCCGGCCCACAGTGCCAGAACCGGGTGTTCGGCCAGCGCCAGCAGGTTCGGGTTGGCCACCATGCCCAGCGGAATGATGTACAGCCCGACGCCAAGCGCCATCGCCGTGGTCGCCACCTTCAGCCAGTTTTCCCCGATCATCCCGGCGGCGATGAACACCGCCCCGCAGACCGGCGGCGTGATTGTCGACAGCAGCGCGAACCAGAAGACGAACAGATGCGCCTGCAGCGGCTCCAGCCCCAGCTGGGTCAGCGCCGGCCCCGCGACCGATACGCAGATGACGTAGGCTGCCGTCGTCGGCACCTCCATCCCCAGGATCAGGCAGGCCAGCGCCGTCAGCAGCAACGAGGGCCACAGCAACCCGCCGGATCCTTCGAGGATCAGCGATGTGATCTTGACCCCCAGCCCGGTGATCGACAGCACCCCGATCACGATCGAGGCGCACAGGATGATCGCCGCGATCATCGACACCTGCGAGGCGGCGTTCAGCACGGCCGACGCCAGCCGGTCGGCGATCTGGCGGGGGTTGAAGGTAAGTTCCGCGTTGAAGAAAAGCAGCGCGGTGGCGGCGATGACCGACAGCGCGGCGGAATATTCCGGGGTGAAGCCAATGACGAACATCGCCACCAGCAGCACCGCGAAGGGGACCAGGAAGAACAGCGACGTGACGATCACGTCGCGCGCCGCCGGGCGGTCGGCCACGTCGACCGCGCGCAGTTCGAACCGCCGGGCATAGGCGTTGATGCCGACCCAGACGGCCAGGAAATAGAGGATCGCGGGCAGGATCGCGGCGGCCACGATGGACGTGTAGGGCACGCCCGTCAGCTCGACCATGACAAAGGCCCCTGCCCCCATCAGCGGCGGCATGATCTGCCCGCCCGACGACGCCACGGCTTCCACGGCGGCGGCGAGGCGCTTGGGATAGCCCAGTTTCGTCATGGCCGGCAGGGTGATCGCCCCGGTCGACGCCACGTTGGCCGAGGCTGAACCCGAGATCGACCCGAACAGCGCCGAGGACAGGACCGACACCTTCGCCGCCCCGCCCTTGAGCCGGCCCGCGGCGGCGGAGGCCAGGTTCATGAACCCCTGCCCCGCCTCGCCCGCGTTCAGCACCGCGCCGAAGATGACGAAGATCGCCACGACATTCACCGACACGCCGGTCAGCGACCCCCAGATGCCGCCTTCGGCAATGGTCAGCGTGCCCAGGAACGACGCCAGGGGCGTGCCGGAATGGCCGAACTGGCCGGGAATGTATTGTCCGTAAAGCCCGTAAAGCAGCGCCAGAAGCGCCACCAGCGGCAGCGGCCAGCCGATGGTGCGGCGCGCGGTTTCCAGCACCACGGCCAGAAGCACCACGGCGATGCCGGTCTGGAATGGCCCTTCAAGGAACCCGTACTGGTCGATCAGCACGTTGCTGTTCCACGCCACCCACAGCGCCGCGCCCATGCCCAGCACCGCCAGCACCGCGCCCGTCAGCTTCTGCCACCGGGACTCGGCCCGCCAGACCAGCGCAAAGGGCAGGATGAAGGCCATGTGCAGCGGGCGGCTGACCAGGTTCGGCACAAGGCCCGAGAACACCAGCGCAAGGTGAAAGGCCACGAGGGCCACGGCAAGGGCGATCCATGCGCCCTGGGCGGCGCGGCTGCTCGTTTCGTTCGTCATGGTCCGGAAGGGTTCGGCGCGGGGGAAGCCCCCCGCGCTTTGGGTTGTCAGTTGCCGGGCACCGCGATGCCGGCTTCCTTGTAATAGCGCAGCGCACCGGGGTGGAAGGCGGTGGTCACCGTTTCCATCAGCTCGGGCGTCACGCCGTTCCACCAGGGCGAGGTGCCGCCCATCTTCGCCTTCTGCTCCCAGAAGGTCTTGGTCAGTTCGTATGCGGTGTCGTCATCCATCAGCGTGGTCGTGAATGCCGCCACCGGCAGCGAGGTTGTGATCACGTCACCGTCCTGCCCGGCATAGGTGCCGGCGGGGATCACGGTGCGGGTGCGGCCGGTTTCGGCCACCTCTTCATCGGTCATCGACAGGATGGTGACCGGGGTCGACGCGGCGGCTTCGACCACGTTGGGCGCCGGGAACGAACCCGAGGTCACGAAACCGTCGATCTGGCCGTTCTTCAGCGCGTTGACCGCATTCGACAGCTCGGCATCGGCCACCTTGACCTTGTCGGTCAGCCCGAAGAGGCCCAGGTATTTCTCGCCCTCGGTCGCCCCGAAGGATCCCTTGCCCAGCATGATCGTCTTGCCGGCCATGTCCTCGAGCGTGGTCGCGCCGCTGTCGGCGGACATCACGAAATGCATCGTCAGCGAGGGGATCGGGAACAGCGCGCGGATCTCGTCGAACTGCGGCGCGCCCTTGCCTTCGAACATCGCCTTGCCGCCTTGGGCCAGGCCGACCAGCGCCGGCGGCGTGGTGAACACGTAATCGGCGCCGCGTGCGCGCACCTCCATCACGTTCTGGACCGATCCCTGGCTTTCCTCGACAGTTACCGAGATCTCGCCATCGGTGCCGGTCTTCAGCGCCTCGGCCAGTTCCACGCCCATCTGGTAATAGGACGATCCGGACTTGGCGGACTTGTAGGTCACCCGCGTCTCGGACGCGGCGGCGGTTGCACAAAGAACAAGCGTTCCAGCGACAAGCATCTTGTAAAAGGTCATGGAAATCCTCCCCCATCGTCGTTCCGGCCAAGCTGCCGGCAAGTCGCGCGGACCATGCAGATGCCGGCGGGGAATGTCCAGTTGAACCCGATCCTTTCCGCCGGCGTGAGGCGGGAAACCATTCCCTTTGGCCCCGCCCGGGATCCGGGGTCAGAACAAGCGGGGGAAGGGGATGGCCCGGGTCAGCAACGGCCCGGGTCCCAGGCGGTGGCGCATTCCCCGTCTGTCATGTCGTGTCGCGTTCGATCCAGCTGATCGTGTCGCTGCCCCGTGTTCCGGTCACGACGCCGCCGCGCAGGATGCAATAGGCCTCGGCGATCACCCGGCCGACGACCTTGCCCCCCGCCTTGGCCGGATCGCCGCGCCGCACCGGGCAGCCTTCCCATTCCGGGCGCTGCCATTCTTCGCCGGGGGCTTCGAACCCTTCGATCCCCGCAGGGCCGATCAGCACGGCGCGGCCCGGACCGGGGTGGACCGTCTTGCCGATGGCCGTGCCCGAGTTGGGTGCGTCATCGTCAGGGTCGATATGATCACGGATGGCCGAAACGGCGAGCTCCGCCAAAGCGTGACAGGGGAAGATCGTGTTGTGCAGGACGGCGACCGCGATCCCCTGCCCCGTGTAGTGCGCCGATCCGATATCGTCGCGCGCCCCGACCGAGACGGAGTTTCCTAGCGCGATATCCCCGGCCAGGTTCAGGGCGATCAGCCCCGCGTCCAGCTGCGGATCGGCGTTCAGCGCGGTTTCGATGGCCTTGGCGGGCGCCGCGCCTTCGGTCATGGCCCCAAGCGCCACGAGGTTGGGCGGCTGCCCGTCGCGTCCCGCCATGTTGGGCAACCGGTGGCCCGTCATCAGCCCCGTGGCCGGATCGCCCGGCGTGAACTGCGACAGGGGTTCGGGCCGGTCGGGACCCGACGACATGAGCACCGCGTGCCGCGCGCCCGCGACCCGGACAAAGGCGGGCTGGGACAGCAGCGAATGCGCCCCGCCCCGCTGCGTGCCCAGGTTGATGAGCCTTCCGTCGAGGATCACCGAGAGCGAGACGAACCCGCCGATGGCCCCCCGCCCCACGGCTTCGACCGCTTCAAGGCCCGCAAGGGCGGCACGCGCCGCGCCGGGGCCGTAGACTGCTATTCCGATAGTCACTGTGTCACCTAATTCTGGGCCACCATATGCTGCGGCGCGACCTCGGCCAGCGCGCCCATGGGCAGGCTGGCCGCATCGATCACCGGCAGCGCGCCGCGCGGCCGCGCCGGGTCGGGAACCGGCACGGCGGCCAGCAATGCGCGGGTATAGGGATGGCGCGGGTCGTTCAGCACCGCCTGGCGCGGACCGATCTCGACGATCCGGCCCCGGCGCATGACGGCGACGCGGTGCGCGACCTCCTCGACCACCGCCATGTCGTGGCTGATGAAAAGATACGCCAGCCCAAGGCTTTGCTGCAGTTCCAGCATCAGTTCCAGCACCTGCGCCTGCACGCTGACATCCAGCGCCGAGGTCGGTTCGTCCGCCACGATCAGGCGGGGGTTCACCGACAGCGCGCGGGCGATTGACAGCCGCTGCCGCTGCCCGCCCGAGAATTCATGCGGATAGCGGCGGATATGGTCGGATTCCAGCCCCACACGGTGAAACAGCTGTTCGACGCGGTCCTCCATCTCCTGCCCCGAGGCCAGCCCGTGGATCACCATCGGTTCGGCCACCAGCCGCCCGGCACTGATGCGCGGGTTGAGCGAGGCAAACGGGTCCTGGAAGATCATCTGCATCTGCCGCCGGGCCTTGCGGACGCCGGTGGTGGACAGCTTGCGCATGTCGGTCCCGTCGATTTCGATGACGCCGGAATCCAGTTCCAGCAGCCGCAGCACCGCGCGGCCCGTGGTCGACTTGCCCGACCCGGATTCACCGACCAGCGCCAGCGTTTCCCCGGCATCCAGGTCAAAGCCGACGTCCTGCATCGCCGCCGTGCCGGTGGCCTTGGACGCGAAGAACCCGCTTTCCCGGAACGTCTTGTTCATGCCTTGTGTATGCAAAAGCCGCCCGCCGACCTCGGCCGGTTCTTCGACCACCGTGCGGGGCGTCGCGGCGGCGGCAAAGGCGCCAAGGCGGGGCACGGCGTCCAGCAGCTTGCGCGTATAGGCGTCCTGCGGGGCGGCAAAGATCTGCGACACCGGGCCTTCTTCGACCTTGCGGCCCCGGTTCATGACGACGACACGGTCGGCCATTTCGGCGACGACGCCCATGTCGTGGGTGATCAGGATGATCGAGGTCCCGAACCGGGTCTTGAGGTCGCGCATCAGGTCGAGGATCTGCGCCTGCACGGTCACGTCCAGCGCGGTCGTCGGTTCATCGGCGATCAGGATCGCCGGATCGGCGGCCATCGCCATGGCGATCATCACCCGCTGGCGCATGCCGCCCGACAGTTCGTGCGGGAACTGCTTCAGCCGCCGGTCGGGATTGTCGAGTCCGACAAGCTCCAGCATCTCCTTGGCGCGGGCCTCGGCCTGGGGTTTGGACATGCCCTTGTGTTCCACCAGCGCCTCGGTCAGCTGCAGTCCGATCCGCAGGACGGGGGTAAGCGATGTCATCGGCTCCTGGAAGATCATGGTGATCCGGTCGCCCCGGATGCCCCGGATCTCGCCATCCGTCAGGGCCAGCAGGTCGCGGCCCCCGAAGATCGCGGTGCCGGATTCGATCGTCGCCGACCGGGGTGGCAGGAGGCCCAGCAATGCCATCGACGACACGCTCTTGCCCGATCCGCTTTCGCCCACGATGGCCAGCGTTTCGCCGGGGTACAGGTCATAGGACAGGTCCCTGACCGCATGGTTGCGGCGCGATCCCTTGCCGAAGGCGATGGTCAGTCCACTGACGGACAGCAGCGGGGTTTGTGTCTGGTCGGTCATCTTTGGCGCTGCCTCGGGTCCAGGGCCTCGCGGATGCCGTCGCCCAGCAGGTTGAAGCCCAGGACGGTGACGGCGATGGCGAGGCCGGGAAAGATCATCATCCAGGGTGCGCGGCTGATCAGATCGCGCGAGGAGGACAGCATGAAGCCCCATTCGGGCTGCGGCGGCTGCGCGCCGAGGCCCAGGAAGGACAGCCCGGCGGCGGCCAGCACGGCGGTGGAGACGCCCAGTGTGCCGATGACGATCAGGGTGGGCACGACGTTGGGCAGCAGGTGGACAAAGATCAGCCGGACATGACCGGCACCCGCCGCGACGGCCGCTTCGAAATAGGGTTTGCCCTTTTCCACCAGCACGACGGAATGGGTGACCCGGGCGTAAAACGGGATCGAGGCGATGCCGATGGCAATCATGGCGTTGGTCAGGCCCACGCCGAAGATGGCCAGGCAGGCCAGTGCGATGACGATCTCGGTGAAGGAAAACAGCACGTCGACCAGCCGCATCAGCACCCGTTCGGTCCAGCCCGAGGAATAGCCCGCGACCAGTCCCAGAAGCAGGCCGCAGGTCAGGGAAATGCCAACGGCAATGACCCCGATCTGCAGGGTCAGGCGCGCGCCGAAAAGGATGCGGGACAGCACGTCGCGGCCGAAATCGTCGGTGCCCATGGGGTAGGACATGGACGGCGGATCAAGGCGCGGGCCGGCGGCCATGCGCAGGGGATCGTAGGGCGCGATCACCGGGGCGGCGATGGCGCAGAAGACCAGAAGCGCGACGACGAACACGCCGATCAGGCCCGAGGGGCTGGCCAGCAGGGCGCGCCAGAAGCTGCGGCTGCGGGCGGCGCCGGCGGTGGCGAGGTCGTCGGCCAGGTCTGTGGTGGAACCGTGGATCATGACGAATACCGGATGCGGGGGTCGAGGAAGGCATAGGCGACGTCGATGACGACCGATGCCAGCGCGACGATGGTGGCGAAGAAAAGGATGAAGCCCTGGATCAGGGGATAGTCGCGGGCAAAGACGGCCTCGATCGCCAGGCGGCCCACCCCGTTCCAGGCAAAGACGTTTTCCACGACGATGGCGCCGCCCATGAGGTAGGCGAACTGCAGACCCAGCATCGACACCACCGGCACAAGGCCCGAGCGCAGCGCGTGGCGATAGAGCACGACGGATTTCGGCAGGCCCTTGGCGCGGGCGGTGCGCACGAAATCCTGGTCGAAGATGTCGATCATCGCCGACCTTGTCAGGCGCGCCAGCACGGCGGCGTTGGCCAGCCCCAGTGTCAGCGCCGGCAGGATCAGCGACCGCCAGTCGCCGCCCGCCACGGGCAACCATTGCAACTGCAAGGCGAAGAGGAACAGCAATAGCAGGCCCAGCCAGAAATGCGGCATCGACACGCCGACGATGGCCAGCACCATCGCCCCCACATCCACCCAGGTGCCGCGCTTGTAGGCGGCAATGAACCCCAGGCTCATGCCGACGACAACCGCGATGGCCAGCGACGAAATCGTCAGCGCCAGGGTCGCGGGAAAGCGGGTCAGCAGGATGTCCAGCACCGGCTGGTCGCCGACGATGGAATTGCCCAGATCGCCGTGAGCCAGGCGGCCGATATACATGAAGTACTGGGTCCAGATCGGCTGATCGAGGCCAAGGCGCGACCGGATCGCCTCCAGCTCTTCGGGGGTGGTCTGGAAACTGCCGTACATGATGCGCACCGGGTCGCCCGGCACCAGGTGGATCAGGATCGTCACGGCGATCGTCGCGATCCAGATCGTGACCAGCGCCGCCAGCAACCTTTGAACGATGAACTTGCCCATGGGGCTCCTTTCCGGCTGAAGCGGCCGGCGCGGCCCGAGGGTCACGCCGGCGGATCGGATCAGCTGTCGCTGATGGTCACGTCGAGGAAGTTCGGGTGCAGGAACGGCCCGACCTTGAAGCCCTGAACCTCGGGGCGGACGGCAAACACCCATTCCCAGCCGGGCGAATAAAGCCCGACGTGCACGGCGTTCTCCATCAGATACTTGATGACCGCCTGCACCTTTTCCAGACGCGCTTCGGGCTCGATCGTGGTGCGGGTTTCTTCCAGCATCGCGTCCAGTTCGGCGTTCTGGAACCCGGAATAGGCGCCCGGCGAATGCCACAGCTGGTACAGGATGTCCGGGTCGTACCAGGACCACGTCATCATGTCGAAAGTGCCGGAGCTGTCGGCGTCGGGGCTTTCGTTCTGCTCCTTCACGCGGGCGTTCATGGTGCCGATATCCATGATCTCGATATCCGCCTTGATGCCGACCTGCGCCAACTGCGCCTGGAAGATCTCGGCCAGCTTGTGGCGGTTGCCGCCGGTCCAGACATACATCGTGGTTTCCAGAGGATTGGACGGGCCATAGCCCATTTCCTTCAGCAGCTCCTTGGCCTTTTCGGGGTCGTATTCATACCCGTACTGCTTGCAGAAATCCTGGTCGTTGCCAAAAACGCCGCGGGCCACCGGGCACCATTCGCGGTTGGTCAGCCCGCCGTAGATGATGTCGATCGCCATCTGCGGATCGGTCGCATAGGCCACGGCCTGGCGCGCGCGGATGTCGTCGAAGGGCGGACGCGAGACGGTGAATTCCCAGAACACGTCCTGGCCGGTGTTTTCGGCCACCATGATGTCCAGGTCGCCTTCCTTCCTGATCGCCTCGATGTCGTCGAAGGGCGGTTCGGCGATGTCGACCTCGCCGGTGCGCAGCGCGGCCAGGCGGGTCTGGGGTTCGGGCACGGTGCGGATCACCAGCCGGTCGAATTTCGGCGCGCCCTTGTTGTCGAAGGGTTCGCCGAAGTTGACGTAATCGGGGTTGGAGTCCAGCACGATCTCGTCGCCCTTGACCCATTCGACAAGGCTGAAGGGACCGGTGCCGATGGCGGTGGACGACCCGAAGGTGTCGGCGGTGTTGGTGTCGCAGATCATCGACGAGAAGCTGTCGGCCAGGAACGGCAGGAAGGCGCCGAACTTGCTGCCCAGCGTGACCTTGACGGTCAGCGGATCGACCACGGTGACGTCACTGATCGGGCCCCAGCTGGTGCGCGTCAGGCTGGGGGTGTCGCCGAAGGCGCGGTCGATGGTGAACTTGACGTCGTTGGCATCGAAATCGGTGCCGTCATGGCACTTGATGCCTTCGTTCAGCGTAAAGGTGTATTCCAGCCCGTCGTCGCTGACCTCCCACGACTTGGCCATGTTGGGGCCGGGGTTTCCGTCCATGTCGAAGGCCAGCAGCGTGTCATAGATCTGGTCCCAGACCTGCATCGACAGGGTGCTTGTCGCGCGGTGGGGATCCAGGCTGGAGATGTCGCCGTAGCGCGCCCAGACCAGTTCCTGCGCCCCCGCGCCTGCGGCCGCGATCGCCAGCGGCGCGGCGATCGCGGCCCCCAGAACCGTCTTTCGCCAGAGTTTTTCCAAATGTCTTCCGTCCATTGCCTTCGCCTCCATCAGCTCCGTTCACGGCGCCTCTTCCCGAGGCGCGACTGACGTGAAGGCTCGGCAACGGGGGCGGGGTCAGGCAAGGAAAAATTTCATAAAAGATCTTTGCAATTTCATAAATGATGCTTTCTGCAGGGCAGCGATTCAGAAAACCTTTCACTTATGAAATTCGATCAGTCGTTACTGCCGCTTTCTTCAGCCCATTGTGTATGGATCGACTCGATGTACTTCAGGCGCTGCACTGCCGAATCGCCGGTTTCCGATGCCACGCGGGCGCAAAGATAGGTGATCAGGCTGACCGGGGCGGTCATGGATCCGAACAGCGTCGGCCCGTCGCTGCGCCCCCTGAGGATCACATCCGCGCCCCGCTTGTCGCCGGCGGCCAGCGTGTTGGTGACCAGGATGATCCGCGCCCCTGCCCTTCGGGACGATCCGATGACATTGCGCAATTCCGGGTTCCGCCGCCCCACGCCGAAGGCCAGAACCGTGTCGGCGGGCTTGATCGATGCGAATTCCTCGGGCACCGGAAAGCCGCTGAGAGGGATCATTCGGATGTCGGGGAAGACCTTGATCAGCATGGCCCGCGCGAACAGCGCCAGCGGATAATCCTCGCCGAACCCCACCACCCACAGCTTGCCCGCCCCGCACAGCATGCGCACCGCCTGGTTGACCTGGTCGGCCGGCAACGCCTCGAACGACCGGACCAGGTGCTTGACCTCGGCATCCAGGTATTCGCCGGTCGACAGCATGCCACCCGACAGCGCCGGCACCTTGGGCACGGCGGCCTCGGTGCCCTTGGCGTCGCGGACTTCGCGCTGTGCGTCGCGGTAACCGGAATAACCCAGCCGCCGGAACAGCCGCGCCGCCGTCGCCTTGGACACGCCGGCCTGTTCGGCCAGATCGGCGGCGGTAAAGCGGCCGACCGCGCTGACGTCTTCCAGCAGGACATCGGCCAGCCGCCGCTCTCCCCTGGGCATTTCGTCGTAGGCGGTCAACAGGCGTTGCGCGATGTGGGACGTGTCTTCCATGATCCGGATACCGTCTTCCGTTTCCCGGGGTGTCGTCAGAATCTAATGACTGCCGCCACCGGGGTCCACGCGATTCCCTGCCCCCACCTGGCGGGGACTTGGATTCGGGGCCGTGGATCCGGGGCCTTCGATCCGGGGCCAGGGGTGCGGCGGTCGGATAACGATGCGGAGGTCGTAAGGATCCGAATTATATCATTATATTTCAATGCCTTGAAGGTGTTCTTTAAGAGATTGCATTCACAGCCCCCCTGCCCTTCTTGGCGGTCGGTCGTCAAAAAACTGTTGTATGGGAATAAGTTGCGTGCCATCACTTCTGTTGACGCCAGATTGCGAAATTCGCGCGTTCTGGCGACGAAAGGCAAACGACCCATCAAGAGGTCACCACAAAAGGTCATACGGGCAGTATGAAACGGGCAACATGAGTTCGACGGCAGATATTCCCGACGTCAGATCGATCGCGGATACCATTTCCTCGAACGCCGCCCGGCTGTCCGAAGCCTTGAACAACCATATGCGCAACAGCTTCCATCCGGACAGCAGAAAGACACTGCGCAAGTTCCATTCCTCGGAAGTATCCGAGCTGACCGGCATCAGCATGTCGAACCTGCGCACCCGTCACCAGGACGGCGATTTCCCCGAAGTGGAAACCGACAGCCGCGGGCGCAGGCTTTATTCCGCCGAAGAGATCGACCAGATCCGCCATGTGATGGCCCGGACCGGGCGCAATGGCGAGGCCTACCTGCCCGGCCGGCGCGAGGGCGACGCGCTGCAGGTGGTGTCGATCGTCAACTTCAAGGGCGGGTCCAGCAAGACCACCACCGCGATCCACCTGGCGCAGCGCTATGCGCTTCGCGGGTATCGCGTGCTGGCCATCGACATGGATCCCCAGGCCAGCCTGACCACCATGTTCGGTTTCCGCCCCGAGATCGAATTCGCCGAAAGCGGCACGGTCTACGACGCGCTGAAATACGAGGACCCCGTGCCGTTGAGCCAGGTGGTGCGGCAGACCTATTTCCACAACCTCGACCTCGCTCCGGCGGGGTTGTTGCTGTCGGAATACGAAACCGAAACCGCCTATGCCCTGCAGCACAGGATCGATCCGCCGTTCACCCAGCGGCTGGCCATCGCGCTGGACGAGATCGAGGCGGATTACGACCTGGTCATCATCGATTGCCCGCCTCAACTGGGGTTCACCACCATGACGGCGCTGTTCGCGTCGACGGGTCTGCTGATCACCGTGGTGCCCAGCATGCTGGACGTGGCGTCGATGGCGCAGTTCCTGGAAATGGCCGGCGAAACGGTTCGGACCCTGGAAGAGGCGACTGGCCCCATCGACTGGAACTTCCTCAAGTTCCTGGTCGCCCGGTATGAACCCACCGACGTGCCGCAATCGCAGATGGCCGGGTTCCTGCGGTCGATCCTGCTGGACCAGGTGCTGACGACGCCGATGCTGAAATCCACCGCCATTTCGGATGCGGGCATGACCCAGCAGACGATCTATGAACTCGAACCCTCGCAGGTGGTCAAGAAGACCCTGGACCGGATCCTGGAAAGCGTGAACGGCGTCGCCGACGAATTCGAACGCACGATCCAGACGGCCTGGGGAAGGGAGGTTGACTGATGGCCCGTCGAAACCTGTTCCAGCCCCCTCCGCCGCCGGATGACAGCGCCGCGCCGAAAGATCCCAAGCCGCGGTTCCCCAATACCGGCGCGATGAGCGGCGTGAAGTCGACGTTGAAGGATCTGTCCAGCAACGCCGTGCGCGAGATCGCCGTCGACACGATCGAAGACAGCGGGCCCAAGGACCGGCTGGCGTTCACCCAGGCCGACGTGGCGTCGCTGGCCGACAGCATCCGCGACCATGGCCAGCAGGTGCCGATCATGGTGCGCCCGGTGGCCGAACGGCCCGGGTATTACCGGATCGTCTATGGCCGTCGGCGCCTGCAGGCTTTGCGGGTGCTTGGACTGCCGGCCAAGGCGCTGGTGCGGTCGTTGTCGGACGAACAGGCGATCCTGGCCCAGGGGCAGGAGAATTCGCAGCGGCTGGACCCGAGCTTTATCGAAAAGGCGCTGTTCGCGGCGGACCTGATCGACGGCGGGTATGACCAGGCGGTCATCCTTGATGCACTGGCCATCGACAAGCCGATGCTGTCGCGCATGACCAAGGTCGCGCGCGCGATCCCGGCGCAGGTCATCCAGGCCATCGGGTCGGCCCACGGGGTCGGACGGCGGCGATGGGAAGACCTGGCGGACACGGCACGCGATCACGACGTGAATCTGGCCGGCATCGTGGCCGAGCTGGACCTGGACGCGGTGACCGGGTCGGACGAACGGTTCGCCCGGGTCAGCGAGACGGTGACCCGGCGGCTGAAAGCCGGGGGAACGGCGCCCGCCTCCCCTGCCCTGTCGATCGCGCTGGCCGACGGCACCAAGCTGGCCGAGGTCAAGGACACGGCCCGCGCGCTGACGGTGAAACTGTCAAAGGCGGACACCCCGGACTTTGCCCGGTGGATGCGTGACAACGCGGAAACCGAGCTGAGGCGCCTCTACGAGGCATGGCGGTCGGGCCACGAACCCGACTGACCCAATAACGAGCAGAGAAACCAGAACAGGAGCACGAGAAGCAGCCCGAAAAGAAAGAGCCCCCAAGGTCGTCCCCGGAGAGCCCAATCTGTTCTTAGCACCCTCAGATTTACCAGCTCCACCAGATCAGTCAACACCAACCGATTCGGTTGGGCGATGATTTGCGGCCTTTTCTCTGAAAATCAGTGAGATCGGGGGCTTTCCCGACCGGTTGCCGTGACATGAC